>NZ_JBHUYJ010000006.1:0-154561 GCF_042668715.1 Streptomyces sp. NPDC057271 | reverse complement strand
TCTCCATGCCCCGCATCTCAACATGGACATGCCCATTACATGGCCCGCGCAGCCATCAGTACCACGATCGAGCGACCACGAACCAGGGAAGATCGGACTTAACGTCCACTGAGAACGACTCCGAGCCACAGTCGAGGTCCTGCCGACACGTCGCGGCAGGACCACAACCGGGGCTCCGCCGAGCAAAGGCCACGACGTTCTCCCCGCTTCCTAGCGGACCGTCGCTCCGCCAGTACCTACCTCGCTAGCGGGGGTCGAACAGTACTCGCTCCAACTGACGCCACCCCGGCATAGGTGCTGCAGCAGGTCGAACGACGGTGAGGAGCCGTCCGTCGAGACACACGTCAAACCGCCCTTCCGACCGTGACATCCTTTCCCGAATCGCCACCTGTCGGGGCGGCCTCTCAGCAAGTACTCCAACCATGACTTCGTGCTTCGCAGGCCCCAAGGCATCAGCCGGTACCCAACGACCACGCACGGAGATTCCCGCGAGGGTGGCCTCTTGGTCTGATTCAGGAGCGGATGCGTAGAGCCTGCTCACCACGTCCTCGGCAATTTCCTGAGGAGGCCGCGTGGGTTCCGCCACCATGAGCCCAAGCGGTTCGTACTCCGTGATCTCCTCGCCTGCGGCGCCGCTGGACGCCTCTCCCACCGCCAGAGACGGCTGACTCGACGGGAGAACGTTGGGGCCAGACTCTGCGTCCGCCTCCGGTTCGCCCCAGTGGAAGGGCTGCTCCTGGCCGTCCCCGTCCTCCGTGTCTGCCCAGTCGGTTATCAGCGTGTCGCCCGATCCACTGCCTTCGGGGATGAAGATGTCCACAGCCACCCCTGCCGGACCGACGTAGACCCAGCTCATGAAATAGGAGTGGTCGCTGTGAGCAGCAGACCAGGCCGTGAGCTGAGCGAGTCGCCGTCGCTGTTCTGAGAGAAGGCGCTTGGGCAACAGCTCCTTCTGTTTGCGATACCGCCCACGGGCCTCCCCCGCGATTGGCCCCTCCGGTACATGGAACAGCAGATCAGGGCGCACGCCACTGCCCTGATACGACTTCGACAGAGGTCGCGGCAGAGCATCAAAGCTGTGCAGTTCGTGGGTTCCGTCCGTCCACGAGAACAGGGCTTCACTCGCTGCGGTCAGCAGCCCGAGCCCCGCACACTCGCTGACGAAGCTGCGTATGTGCCGCGAACTCGCCATAAGGGACGGGTGATCGAGTTGGAGGGGACTCCCTCCTGGGGCGTCGACGTAACTGAGAAGAAGGCGGGCTTCCAGCTCCTTGGTCCGAAGGTCGACGACGCCTTGCAGGTCGCAGGCCAGTGCATTGATGTGGACCAGCCGAGCCAGTCCAACCGGCAGTTGCCCGCGAGCGATGATCCACGCAGCTCCTTGCCCGCTTGACCGTGGTTCGAACCGCCAGACCCGAGCTTTAACGGTGTTCACGCTGGCTCCCCCTCACCAATCACTCCACGCCTCCAGTCGCCTACCAGCACATACACGAAAGCGACGATATCGACGGCCACTGACAGCCGAGTGGTCTGGAGAGAGACCACTGCTCACCATTAGCTCGGTGAGCTAACGCGCTGGACGGGTCGCTCGGCTAACCGCGGGAGCCACTGAGATGCCCCCACGGGGGCTGGGGGTGCTTCCCGAGCCGTTCAACAGCGTCGTCCGGCGGCGGGCGGCTTCGGCGCGGGGGTTGGGGGCGGGGTTGCGGCTGGTGTGCTGGATGCGGGTGATCAGGACGCGAGCGGGTTGGCGGGCGGTGGTGAGTTCACGCTGGGCGGCGGCCTCCTTGAGGAGCTGGTGGGGTTTGTGGCCGCCTGCTTCGGCATCGGCGAGGACGGTGGCGAGGGCCGGCCAGGCGGGGTCGGTGAGGATGCGGTCGGCGTGGTCGGGGACGGCGGCGCGGACGTCGTGGGCGAGGGTCCGGCGGGTCTGATCGTTCGGCCGGCGGGTGGCGAGGCTGCCGACGACGGGCATGAGGGCTCGGTCGGCGGCGGTCTGGAGGTGGTGCAGGGTCTGGCGGGCGGCTTCGGTCTGGTGGGCGTGGTTCTTCGCCTCGTGCCAGCGGGCGGCGACGATCGTGGCCCAGACTAGGGCGGCCAGCAGAGTCGCCAGGGCGCTGCCGTCGGGGCCGGCAGCAGTGTGGGCGAGGTCCCGGGCCGCCTTGCGCAGGGTGGTGGCCGCCTGGTTCTCTGCACGGATCTGGGAGCGCTGGGCGTGGGCGAATGCCCGTGAGGCTGCTCGTAGTTCGGCGTGGAGGTGGGCGGGGGCTTGCTGAGCGGTGGCTTCGATGAGTTCGCCGAGCGCGGTGATGTGGGCCTGGGCGTGGGTGTCGTCGGCCATCCCCTGGTGGAGGGTGTCGAGGGCATCGATGGCCTGGTGCCAAGGGGTGGCAGGCTGGTCGCGGCGGGCGGTGGGGTGTTCCTCCGGAGCGATGGTCTCCAGGCGGGCCTTGAGTTTGGGGAGGGTGAGGTCGGGGGCGATCCTTCCGCCGGGGTGGAAGATCTGTTCGCCGTCCTTGTTGAGGTCGCCGGGGCGACCGGCGGCGTAGCCGAGGAGGTCTCCGGACGGTCCGCGGCGGGGTTTGACCGCGATGCCGTCGGCTTCGAGGTAGGCGAGGAGTTCCTCGGCGCTGCTGGCGTGGGGGATGGCGGCGCGGATGCGGTCCTGGAGCCAGTCGCGGCTGGTCTGCTCCCAGCCGAGGCGTTCGGCTTTGTGTATCTCGGCCTGGGTGGGCCGGCGCCCGGCGGTGCGGTCGCCCTTCTTCAGCTGCCGCAGGCCGTAGTCGGTCTCGATCTGGCGGCAGGCGTCGCCGACGCGGATGCCGCTGCCATGGAGCCTGGGGCGGCGGCCGTCCTCGCGGACGGTAATGGCGAGGATATGGATGTGGTCGTCCGCGTGGCGTACGGCGATCCACCGGCAGCCGAGGTCGTCCCCGGCCGGGGCGATGCCGGCGGCTTCGACGATCCGCTGGGCGATGTCGGCCCACTCCGTGTCGGAGAGGCGGCGGTCTTCGGGGGCGGTGCGAACGGGGCAGTGCCAGACGTGGTCGGTGACCTTCCTTCCGAACTCGCTGTTCCGAAGATGGACGGGCTCGTCGAGGTGGCGGGCGAGCCGGGTGAGGGCGGCGTCCGGGTCGCGGCCGGGGTCGGGCATGCCGAGCATGGCGAAGCTGGCAACGATGTGCGGGTCGGTGTGCTCGTCGTGGCGGCCGGGGCCGTAGAGGTAGGCGAGCAGGCCACGGGTGTTGGACCCGGCCGGTTTGATGGCGGCGATCACGCGGCCAGGTCCTTCCCAGGTTCGGTCGGTTCGCGCAGGGCACCGGCGATCAGCTCCAGCAGGCGGTGGAGCTCGTCGAAACGGTGGCGGATGTCGGGTGGGGTGAGGTCGCTGTTCAGCGCGCGGGCGATCTGGTTGACGTTGACGCCGATCCGGTTGAGCTCGCGCAGCACCTGGGCGCGGAACATGTGGGTACGGCGGCGGTCCTCGGACAGCGGCAGATTCGCGGTGAACTGACCGGCGATGAAGGCGAGGACGATGTCGGCGGCGAAGCCGGATTCCCCCTTGTAACCGTGCTCGACGGCAGCCTCCTGGAGGCCGGCGTGCTCGTCGCCCGTGAACCGCAGCGGGCCGACACGGACAGTCCGCTTGGTGCCGGTGAAACGGCGGATCGCCGGCTGCACGCTCTGCACCGCTCGCTCACCGGCCGTCGGTTCGGTGGCGGGTGCGGGGCGGAGAATCTGCTGCTGGACGGCGTGGAGCTCGTCCGGGTCGGGGCCGCCCTCGGTCCCGGCCTCCCGGTCCGGCGCCCCCTGGCGTCGGACCGTCTCCGCCACCCCCGGGGCGGAGATCCCCGAAGACCGGCCTTGAGTCGGACTCGGGGTACTACTGGCTCCGCCAGGGGCCGTCATCCCGAATGCGGTCCGCCAACGGGCTTTCCGCCCAGGCTGCTTCGAGACCCGCGAGGGCGTGGAGTCGGGGTCGTTCGGGCCGAACGTCACAGGGTGCTTCTCCGATGCGGGGGAGGGTGGGCTGACAGTGCGGGACAAACGGGGTTGGAGGGTGGGTGCCCATGGTGTTGGCACGAGTTCCGGCGCGCGGCAGCCAGAGCTGACCGGATGGCCGACGGTCCCCGAAATGCGGCGGATGGCTGCCACGGCGCAGGGAACGTGGAGCACAGCTCGCGTGCTGGGGACCGGGCCGGTGGCGAGGGGACGGGGATCGCGTGGTGATCGACGGGGATCGCGGCCGTCAGGCAGCAGCCACGGTCCCGTCCGGCCTTACCGGCGTTGACCTGCGGTGAATATCGGTCAGTATCCGGGCGTGGTTCCGGTCAGGGCTTGCTGCTTGCGGAGGTCCGCAAGCTCCCTCTTGACCTTCCCCAGGCGCTCGTTACTGATCGAGTGGCCCTCGCCCTCGATGGCCGCCCGCATCTGCTTCAGCGTCGGCTCCCCTTCCAGCCTCTCCACAATCGCGAGGAAGTCGTCCAGGTCACCGGTTGTCGGTCGCCCAACCTTCCGGGACGGGGCCGCGGGTGCGGCAGCCTCGCGGGGGTCATCGTCCGGCTCCGCGGCAGTCTCGGCTGCGGTGGCCCCTGGTCCCTCTGGCTCGCCCCCCATGGGTTCGGGTCGACCGTCGAAGGCGCTCCCCTCCGCCTCCGGGAGTAGGACGGGGACCGCCGTTGGGCGATTGCGGTCATCCGTGCTGCGTGGGGTGGCGGGTGAGGCGACGTGCTCATGAATCTGGCGCATGAGGACGCCGAAGGCCAGGAGAGCAGCGGCTGGGGGTACAGCCGCGACCACGTAGTCCAGCAGCGGCACCGTGGTGGTGCCCCGGGTGCCGCTGACACCCGCGACGTTGAGGGCGATGGAGCCGAAGGAACCGGTGGTGGTGAGGGCGATCGCCCACCAGTCGGTGACGCGGCGCAATCCTGCGCGGAGCATCAGGAGCTCGCCGGCGACGATGAACGCGTCCAGGGTCGCGGGCCAGGCCCACTGGCGGACGGGGGAGGCGGCCAGACCGTGGCGTCCGGCGACCTCGGCGAGGTGCGCGTACGAGAGCCAGAACGCTCCGGCGGTAAGGGCCACGATGACGGCCCCGGCCGCTGCGAGCGTGTACCGCTCAGCGGTTTGCGCGGCCGTTACTTCGTTCCCGCCTCCGGACGGTGCGCCGTCACACCTAGGCTCGAACTTCGTGGTGGTGGGTGTGGCAAGGGTGGCCATGGGTGTGGGGATGCTCCTACGTGGCTTCGGGGGTGCGTGAGGCGTCTTAGGCGTCTTGGCCGTTGAAATCGCAGGTCAGGGCCGGTACGGAGGCGTGCCGGCCTTCCGTCTTGGCGGGCCCTGCGGGCGTCTTGGGCGTCATGCGAGGGCGGGGCCTTCCGTCCGATTTCGGGTGCGGGTGCTCTCGCCCGGAGGACGGCGACCTGCTGTCTGCCGTCTCGGGCGGCAGCCCTGTGACCTGGTGTGATACGGGCCAAGACGTTGGGGACGGGGCAAGACGGATGCGGGTGCCGTCCTGGGTGGGTTCCGTCTTGGGCCCGGTTGCCGTCTCGGCCGCATGCCTGTTGACCTGCGGTGTCACGGCAGGGACGGCAAGGACGGCAACCGTGGCGGCTCGGGTGTCAGCTCTCGCTGGGCGGACCGGTGGGGCCGACGGGGTGGACAGTGGGGCAGTAGCGCCGCCAGGGGTCGAGGAACTTGTGGCGCATGTAGCCCTTGCGCTGGGTTCCGTCGGCGAGCCGGACGTTGCCGGAGGCGATGCCGAACCCGCGCAGCATCGCGCCGAGGTCACGAGGCTTCAGCCCGCCCCGCCCCCACTCCGCCCACGGGCCCTCCGGGTCCTGGCACAGGTGGTGCAGGAGTTCCTCGGTGGTGAGGCTGTCGACCTCGCGCTGGGCTGCGAAGACGCGGCGGATGTCGGCGAGGATCCGCGCTCCGCCGGGGTGCTCCTCCTCAGCCTCGGTTTCGGCGGCGACCATCCGCGCGCACGCGGTGCGGGCGAGGGCGGGCCACTGGCCACCGGCGAGGTCGGCCACGGCGATCAGCGGCTGCCAGGTGTCGGCGGCCCGGTCTCGGACCGGCATGGGCGGCACCAGATTCATTGCCTCCGTGTGCCGCGGGAGAAGCCACGCCTTGAGGCGGTCACGCAGATCGTGGAGCTTGGCGACGTCCCGCGGGACCCGGAACTCCTCGACGCTCTCGTCGCCCCCGCGACGTCGCATGCGTAGGACGATGGACCGGTCCATGACCGTGTCGGGCAGGTTCCCGATGCCGGCGAGGGCGGCCATCGCGAAGGTGGGGAACTGGACCACTTCGTGGTTAGGCCCGGACACCCGCAGAGTGGGACGGTTGCGCTGATGGCCCGCGTTGAGGAGGCCGCGCATCTCCTCGTTCTTCTCCGCCACTTTCACGGAGCCGAAGATCGTGTCGACCTCGTCCACGAGCAGCGTAGGCGGGACGTCTGTGATCGACCGGAAGATCGCGGCGGCGGAGGCATTCACCGTGATCAGCGGGTTGTGGACGACTTCGGTGATGACGTCCAGCAGCCGCGACTTGCCGCACCGCCTGGCCGGGCCCAACACCGCCAAGCGCGGGGCGTGCTGCCACGCGGTCTGCAGGTGGGTGGCAGCCACCCACAGCGTCACCGCCGAGAGGGCCTCATCGCTCGGCAGCACGACGTAGCGGCTGATCTCCGCGCGCAGGTCGCACAGGACCTGCCCGCCCTCAGTAAGAGGGGCGTCCTCCTTGGCGGGCCGGACCTTCGCCACAGGGATCTCGGGTGCTTCGGCACCCACAGCCTGTGGATCCTGGAGGTGGGCGCCCGGCTGGCCGGGGATCGCGGTCGGCGGCCAGGTGGCCGTACCGGATGCGGATTCGGTGTCAGGTATCGCAGCTTCCAAGGGGCAGCTCCTTCTCCGGTGGCTGCGGCCGTGCAGGCCTCCGGTGTTGACCGTGTGGTCGCGGATGGGGATGTTGCGGGTGCGTCCGGCGTCGGCCTGCCGGGGGCTCGCTCGTCTCTCGTGGGCACTTGGCCACGCGGGGCGACGACGAACAGTACGTACGACCCCAGGGACAGTCCAGCGTTTCTGTGTCAGCTCAGCGCAGAAGGGTCTGCTACCTTCTCTCGCCTCAAGCGGCCAGACCCAGCAGATTCAACAGGTCGGCGGTCACCACGCGGTACGCCTTGCCCAGCCTCAGGACCTTGCACGGGTACTCGCCCCGCTTGGCCAACTCGTAACCCTTGCTCCGCCCGAGACCCAGGGCCCGGTTGCCAGTATCCAGGTCAACGGCCACTGGGAGGGCCAGCAACTCCTCTCGCCTCATGCCGTTCGACTGGCTGGCCATCGGTTCATCGCGCACGCAGCGCTCCTCTCGTCACAGCCCTCGGCGAACACGGCGACCGCATCCGACTCCAGGCCTCGAGAACAACGCTAAGGAAGTTAATGTGTCTGCATGACACAACGCCGTTTGGATGATGAAGACCCTGACGACTTCCCGGAATGGGTCGACCGGATCAAGAACAACGTCGCCGGCGAGGTCCGCCGACGACGGAAGGAGATGGGGTGGAGCGCCCAACGACTGGCAGACCGATGCGAAGAACTAGGGCACCCGATCCCGCGCAACGTCATCGCCAACCTGGAGTCTGGTCGCAGGGCCAACCTGCCCCTGGTGGACGTCATGGTCTTGGCTGCGGCCCTGTACACGTCCCCGATCTGCCTGATCTTCCCCGTCGGCTACGTCGAGGAGACCCAGGAACTCCCCTTCCAGTACCTCGTCCCGACGTGGGACGCCATGCGGAAGTTCACCGCTGAAGAGTCCAGCGGCGACAACGACGCCGGACTCATCCCGGAATTCAACCGGCACGCCAGCCTGGTCCGCATCATCGAGGCCGCCCTCTACGAGGCAGAACGGACCGGGTTCGCAGCCAAGACGGCGACCACCCCCGCACAGCGCGAGGAAGCCGAACGCAAGAGGGACCACTACGCCAGACAGGCCGAGGACGCCAAGCAGGAGCTCTACAGCCTCCGATGGGAAATCCGCGACGAAGGCGCCACCCCGCCAAACCTGCCATCAGCACTCGCCGACATCGACCCACCCGATACCGGTACCGACGAAGAGGACGACATTTGAAGGGCTCCACCTACCGCCGCTGCTCCTGCCGCGACCCCAAGACCGGCAAGGAACTCGGCACTTCCTGCCCCAAGCGCAACAGCAGGAACCACTGCACGTACTCCATACGTCAGGAGCTGCCATTCCGCGAGGACGGCAGCAGGCGTTCGTTCGCCCGTGGTGGGTACACCAACGTCAAGGCGGCGCAGGCCGACCTCGACCATGTGCGCGCTCTCCTCGGGCTCGCCAAGGCCGATGACCCCGAAGGCATCCAGCTCGTCGCCGAGATGCTGGCGGAGGTCAGTGGCGAGAAGCTGCCCCTGCCGGACGTAGAGGAGACACGGCGGCGACTCAAGGCCGGCCAGGACCTCGTCGGCAGCCTGACCGTCGCCGAGTGGCTGGACCGGTGGCTGGCGGGCAAGCGAATCCGGAAATCGGGCATCAGCCGCTACGAGACCGACATCCGCGTGCACCTCAAGCCGCACATCGGGCACCGGCGCCTTGACCGGCTGCGGGTCAGCCACCTGAGCGAGATGTTCACAGCCATCGCCGACGGCAACACCGAGGTCCTGGAGCAGAACGCCCAGCGACGCGCTGCCGTAGATGAGTTGGCGACCATCCCATGGAAGGGGGCCGAGAACCGTGCTCGCCGGAAGGCGCTGAAGGTGGCGCTCGACGCGATGCCGGCCTTCCGCCGCGTGACCGGTCCCGCCACCCGCCAGCACGTGAAGGCCACGCTCCGAGCGTCCCTGAACGACGCGATCGGGCAGCAGATCATCACATTCAACCCGGCGGCCCACGTCGAGATCGATCCGGTGCGCAAGCCGAAGGCGCTGGTGTGGACGGACGAGCGGGTCGCCAAGTGGGAGCAGACTGGCGAGAAGCCCTCTCCCGTGATGGTCTGGACGCCGGAACAGACCGGCGCCTTCCTCGACTTCGTCGCCGAGGACCGCCTGTACGCGATGTGGCATTTGATCGCGTTCCGCGGCCTGCGGCGCGGCGAGGCCTGCGGTCAGCCCTGGTCGGAGACCAACCTCGACCGGCACTCCCTCACTGTCACAGGGCAGCTGGTCCAGGACGGCTGGGAGATCGAGGCGTCCGAGCCGAAGACAGACAGCGGGTTCCGCGTCGTCGCGCTCGATGACGACACCGTCGGCGTCCTGGAGCGGCACCGCAAGCAACAGGAAGCCGACCGTTTGGAGTGGGGGTCGGCCTGGGTGAACACAGGGCTCGTCTTCACCCAGGAGGACGGCTCTTGGCTGCACCCGGGCAAAGTGACCGATCTCTTCGAGCGGCTCGTGTCGGCCTCCGGGCTGCCGCCGATCCGGCTGCACGACCTCCGGCACGGCGCGGCCACGCTCATGCTGGCCGCCGATATCGACATCAAGATCGTGTCGGACACGCTCGGGCACAGCGACACCCGGATCACGCGCGACATCTACCAGAGCGTGCTCCCCCATGTCGGCAAGAGCGCCGCCGAGGCCACAGCCAAGCTGGTCCCCCTCCAGCGCAAGGCCGAGCAGGAAGAGCAGGCCCGCAAGGCCGCCAAGAAGGCCAAGCAAGCCGCGAAGGCGAAGGCCAAGGGGAAGAAGAAGGGCAAGGCTGAGAAGGTCACCAAGAAGGGCTGACGGCCCCTCCGCTCACGCATCGCTCACGCACGGGGTCTCGGGCCCCAGACGACGCGCGCGCCACCTGACCCCGGAAATAGCAAAACCCCCAGGTCACGGCGAGTGAGTCCTGGGGGTTCTACAGAGCCGCCTTCGGGATTCGAACCCGAGACCTACGCATTACGAGTGCGTTGCTCTGGCCAACTGAGCTAAGGCGGCATGCCCTGCGTTCCCATGGTGGGTGCAGCAGCGACGCCAAGTCTACACAGTTTCCCGGGGTGCTCCCGACCACCCTTCGCGTGGTCCACGACACCCCTCACGTGCAGCGCTTGCCGTCCTCCGGGACCGTGCCCTCCAGGAGGTAGGTGTTGATCGCGGAGTCGATGCAGTCGCTGCCACGGCCGTACGCCGTGTGGCCGTCGCCCTCGTACGTCAGGAGCGTGCCGGAGGCGAGCTGGTCCGCGAGGGACTGGGCCCACTTGTACGGGGTCGCCGGGTCTCGGGTGGTGCCGACGACGACGATCGGGGCGGCGCCGTCGGCGGTGATGCGGTGCGGGCGGCCGGTCGGGGGGACGGGCCAGTAGGCGCAGTTCAGGGCGGCCCAGGCCAGGCCCTTGCCGAAGACGGGGGACGCCTTCTCGAAGGAGGGGAGCGCCTTCTCGACGTCCGCGGGGCCGGTGAAGGCCGCCGGGAGGTCGAGGCAGTTCACGGCCGCGTTGGCGTACATCAGGTTCGCGTACGTGCCGTCCGGCTCGCGCTCGTAGTAGCTGTCGGCCAGGGCGAGCAGGCTCGCGCCCTCGCCGCCCATCGCGCTCGTCAGCGCCTCACGCAGCTGCGGCCATGCCCCCTCGTCGTACATCGCCGCGATCACCCCGGTCGTCGCCAGGGATTCACCGAGCCGCCGGCTCTCGCCGGTCGGCACGGGGTTGGTGTCCAGGGCGCGGAAGAAACCCTTCAGCGCGTCCGAGGCCGCGTCGACGGAGGTCGTGCCGAGCGGGCAGCCCGGCTTCCGGACGCAGTCGGCCGCGAAGGCCCGGAAGGCGGTCTCGAAGCCGGCGGTCTGGTCGCGGTTGAGGTCGATCGCGGGCAGCGAGGGGTCCATCGCCCCGTCGAGGACCAGGCGTCCCACGCGGCCGGGGAACAGTTCGGCGTAGGTGGCGCCGAGGAATGTGCCGTACGAGGCGCCGACATAGCTCAGCTTCGCGTCGCCGAGCACGGCCCGCAGGATGTCCATGTCCCGTGCCGTCTCGACGGTGGAGACATGGGGCAGGACCGTGCCCGAGAGCTTCTCGCAGCCCGTCGCGAAGCCCTGGAACGAGGTGGTCAGGGCCGTGGTCTCGGCCGGTTCGTCCGGCGTCTGGTCGACCTGGGTGTACGTGTCCATCTGGGGTCCCGTCAGACACTCGACGGGCTCGCTGCGGGCCACCCCGCGGGGGTCGACCGCGACCATGTCGTACCGCGCCCGGACCGGTGCGGGGTAGCCGATGCCGGCGTACGCCTGGAGGTAGCCGACGGCGGAGCCGCCGGGTCCGCCGGGGTTGACCAGGAGGGAGCCGAGCCGCTTCCCCGGGCCGCTCGCCGCGACCCGCGAGACGGCCAGCTCGACCTCACCGGCCGTCGGCTTCGCGTAGTCGAGCGGGGCGCGCAGCGTCGCGCACTGGAACTTCGGCACACCGCAGTCGCGCCAGGCGAGCTTCTGCCCGTAGAAGCTCGCCAGGGCCGGGTCCGGCGTGGTGGGCGCGGCAGGCGGCGCGGCCGCCGACGGGCCCGAGGGCGCGGCGGCGCCGCTGCCGCCCGTGCAGCCGGAGAGGATCAGTCCGGCGGCCGCGAGGGCCGTGGCGGACGTACGAAGCAAACGCCTGGAGTCCATGCCCGGAGGGTATCCGTACCAGTACGGAACGTGTCCAATCAGTCGCGCAGGGCCATGGTCATCGCCTCCACCGCCAGCAGCGGGGCGACGTTCCGGTCCAGTGCCTCGCGGCAGGCGAGCACCGCCTCGATCCGGCGCAGGGTCCGCTCGGGTGCGGTGTCCCGGGCGATCCGCTCCACCGCGTCCCGTACGTCCTCGTTGGCGATCGGGGTCCGTGTGCGCAGCTGCAGGGTGAGCACGTCGCGGTAGAAGCCGGTGAGATCGGTGAGCGCCAGGTCCAGGCTGTCGCGCTGCGTACGGGTCTTGCGCCGCTTCTGCCGCTCCTCCAGCTCCTTCATCGCACCGGCCGTGCCGCGTGGCATCCGGGAGCCCTGGCCTCCACCGAGCGCGGCCTTCAGCTCCTCGGTCTCCTTGACGTCGATCTCCTCGGCGACCTGCTTGGCGTCCTCGCCCGCCGCGTCGACCAGCTCCTGGGCCGCCTTGAGGCAGCCGCCGATGTCCCCGACGCGCTGTGGCAGCTTGAGGACGACGGCCCGGCGGGCTCTGGCCCGCTCGTCGGTGGCCAGTCGGCGGGCGCGGTCGATGTGGCCCTGGGTGGCGCGGGCGGCGGCGGCCGCGATCTGGGGGTCGATGCCGTCGCGGCGTACAAGCACGTCGGCGACCGCGTCGACGGCGGGCGTGCGCAGGGTCAGGTGGCGGCAGCGGGAGCGGATGGTGGGCAGCACGTCCTCCAGGGAGGGCGCGCAGAGCAGCCAGACCGTGCGCGGCGCGGGCTCCTCGACGGCCTTCAGGAGCACGTTGCCCGCGCCCTCGGTGAGCCGGTCGGCGTCCTCCAGGACGATCACCTGCCAGCGGCCGTTGGCCGGCGAGAGCTGGGCGCGCCGGACGAGGTCGCGGGTCTCCTTCACACCGATGGAGAGCAGGTCCGTGCGGACGACCTCCACGTCCGCGTGCGTCCCGACGAGCGCGGTGTGACAGCCGTCGCAGAACCCGCATCCCGGCGCCCCGCCCAGCGCCCGGTCCGGGCTCACGCACTGCAGGGCGGCGGCGAAGGCCCGCGCCGCGGTCGCCCGCCCGGAGCCCGGAGGGCCGGTGAAGAGCCAGGCGTGGGTCATCTTGGACGCCTCGGGCTCGGGCTTCCCGGCGGCATGGGCGGTCACCAAGGCGTCGGCGTCCCGCGCCGCGGCGGCCAGCTGCTCCTCGACCCGCGCCTGCCCGACCAGGTCGTCCCATACGGCCATGTGCCCTCCTCAGGTACGCCCTCCATTGTGGGGCACCCCTCTGACACCACCGGCCGTACGAAGCGCGGAACCCGGCGGAGGCGGGGCCAGGCACGCCCGGACCGGCCGGAGGCGGGGCCAGGCACGCCCGGACCGGCCGGAGGCGGGGCCAGGCACGCCCAGGCGCGGCGAAGGCGGGGCCAGGCACGCCCGCCCCGGTCCGCCCCCGGACCCCGCCCCGACGTCAGCGGCGTCGGCGGCGGCCGTCGCCCTCGTCGTCGTGCGGGCCGAGCAGCTCGTCCGCCAGGGTCGGGAGGTCGTCGAGCGGGGTCTCCTCCGCCCAGTCGGAGCGGCGGCGCGGACGGCCCTGGTCGTCGACCTGGGGCAGCTCGCGCGTCTGCTCGTTGGATCCGGCGGGCTGCTCGTCGCGGAAGATGCCCGGCGGAACCCGGTCGACGGGGTCCGTGGCCCGTACGGGAGGCAGCACGGCCGTCTCGTCGGCGGCGCGTACCGGCGGCAGCACCGCCGTCTCGTCCGCGTCGCGCACCTGCGGCAGGACCGAGGTCTCCGCCTCGGGCCGGGCCGTCCCAGCATCTGGCCGGGCCGCGTCCCGGTCCACGATCGGGGTCGGGACGGTGATCTCGTTCGGCGAGACGCGGGGCACCGCCTGCGTCACGTCGCCGGGCTGCACCACGGGGGTCTCGACGGTCACCTCGTTGTCCGACGCCTCCGCCGCGCGGGCCGCCTCCGCGGCCTTGGCGGCAGCGGCCTCGGCCGCCTTCCGCGCCTCGGCGGCCTCGGCGGCGCGCTTGGCCTCCGCCGCACGCTGTGCCTCGGCGGCCTTCCGCGCCTCCTCGGCACGGGCCACCTCCGCGGCCTTCCGCGCCTCCTCGGCACGCGCGGCCTCGGCGGCGGCCTTCTCCGCGGCCTCCGCCGCCGCCTTGCGCGCGGCCTCCTCCGCGGCCTTGGCCGCCGCGGCCTCGGCCAGGCGTCGGGCCTCCTCCGCACGCAGCAGGGCCTCCTCGGCCTTGCGCTGCTTCTCCAGGCGACGCTCCTCCGCCTCCGCGCGCAGCCGGGCCTCTTCCTCGGCCTGCTCGCGGCGGCGTTCCTCCTCCTCGCGGCGGGTCTTCTCCTCAGCCTCGCGCCGCTTGCGCTCCTCCTCGGCGGCCAGCCGGGCCTCCTCGGCGCGCCGACGCGCCTCCTCGGCCTGGCGCTCCGCCTCCCGGCGACGCGCCTCTTCCTCCTCCTGGCGCTTGCGCTCCTCCTCCTCGGCACGGAGCCGGGCGAGCTGCTCCTGGCGCTCGCGCTCCAGCCGCTCCTCCTCCGCCTTGCGCGCGGCCTCTTCCTCGGCCCGGCGCCTGGCCTCCTC
This sequence comes from Streptomyces sp. NPDC057271, assembly GCF_042668715.1. Taxonomy (NCBI): domain Bacteria; kingdom Bacillati; phylum Actinomycetota; class Actinomycetes; order Kitasatosporales; family Streptomycetaceae; genus Streptomyces; species Streptomyces sp. NPDC057271. The sequence goes on along the minus strand of NZ_JBHUYJ010000006.1, from coordinate 140,386 downwards.
CTCGGCCTTCCGCCGCGCCTCCTCCTGGGCCTTCACCTCGGCCTCGGAGAGCGGCAGCATCCGGTCGAGCCGGTGACGTACGACGGTGGTGACGGCCTCCGGCTCCTGGCCGGCGTCGACGACGAGGTAGCGGCCGGGGTCACCGGCGGCCAGGGCGAGGAAACCGGCCCGCACGCGCGCGTGGAACTCGGGCGGCTCGGACTCCAGACGGTCCGGCGCCTCGGTGAACCGTTCCCGCGCGGTCTCCGGCGAGACGTCGAGCAGCACCGTCAGATGCGGGACCAGTCCGCCGGTCGCCCAGCGGTTGATCCGGGCGATCTCGGTCGGCGACAGATCCCGCCCGGCGCCCTGGTAGGCCACGGACGAGTCGATGTACCGGTCGGAGATCACCACCGCGCCCCGCTCCAGGGCGGGCTTGACCAGCGAGTCGACGTGCTCGGCCCGGTCGGCGGCGTACAGCAGCGCCTCGGCGCGGTTGGAGAGCCCGGCGCTGGACACGTCGAGCAGGATCGAGCGGAGCCGCTTGCCGATCGGGGTGGCGCCCGGTTCGCGGGTGACGACGACCTCGTGGCCCTTGGCGCGGATCCAGTCGGCGAGCGCCTCGGCCTGGGTGGACTTCCCGGCGCCGTCGCCACCCTCCAGGGCGATGAAGAAACCGGTCGGCGCGGGCGCCTGGACGGGGTCGGCGCCGCGCAGCGCGTCGCGCAGGTCGCGGCGGAGCGGCACGCCGGCCCGGTCGTCGGTCTTGGCCAGGACGAGGGCCGCGACGGGCAGCAACAGCGCACCGACCAGCATCAGGGTGAACGCGGCGCCGCCGTGGGCGAAGACGAAGCTGCCGGAGGCGAGCCGGTGTGGCCCGATGGCGGCGGCGAGCAGCGGCGCGCCGAGCGCGCCGACGGCCATGGCGACACGGGCGACGGCCTGCAGGTGCTCGGTGACGCGGGAGCGCCGGGCCTCCTCGGTCTCCTGGTCGACGAGGGTGTGGCCGGTGCTGGCGGCGACGCCGGCCGCGTAGCCGGTGAGGACGGCGAGGAGCAGCACCGTCGCCGTGTCCGGCACGAGGCCCATCGCGAGCAGCGCGACGCCGGTGAGCGCGATCGCGAGGGCGAGGAGCCGGCGGCGGGAGAGGACGGTGAGCACGGAGCCGGCCGTCCTGATGCCGACGGCCGTGGCGCCGCTCAGCGCGAGGATGAGCAGGGCGAAGGTGACGGGGCCGCCACCGAGGTCGTACGCGTGCAGGACGGAGACCGCCGCCGCGGCGGCGACGGCCCCGGCGACCATGGCGCAGGCGAGGACGAGCAGTCCGACCGCGCCCGTGCGGCCCTTCTCGGCCGTGGGACGGCGCAGGCCCTCCAGCGGCGAGCGCGGCCTCGGCGTCTGTCCGCCGGGCAGCTCGACGAAGTAGAGGACGGAGACGGAGGCGGCGAAGAGGCCGGCGGCGACGTACGAGCCGAGCGCCGCCTGGTGCAGGGTGAACCACTCGATGCCCGTGCCGAGCAGGTTGCTGAGCAGCGTGGCGACGAGGAGCACGGCGGCGGCTGCCGGAACGGCCAGGAAGCCGGTACGCAGCGAGAGCCGGCGCAGCGCGTCGAGGTGGTCCGGCAGGGGACGAACGGCGGCGCCCTCCAGCGGCGGCGCGGGCAGCAGCGCGGGGGCCGCACCCTCGCGGGCCACGGTCCACAGCCGCTCGGCGGCTCCGGTGACGAAGACGGTGCCGAGCAGGAAGCCGAGCGCCTTGTCCGGCACCCAGTCGATCCACAGGGGGGCGATCACGAGCAGCGCGATCCGCAGACCGTCGGCGCCGATCATCGTCCAGCGGCGGTCGAGCACGCCCGAGGGGCCGGTCAGCGTGGTGAGCGGCCCGAGCAGGACGGCGCCGAACAGCACCGAGGCCAGCAACCGGGCGCCGATCACCGCCGCGACGGCGAGCGCCGCGCCCCGGTCCCCGCCCCCGAAGGCGCCCTCGGAGACGGCGGCCTGGAGCCCGAGGAGCACCAGGACGAGCACGGCGAGCGCGTCACCCGTCCCACCGACGAACTGAGCGCTCCACAGTCTCCGCAAGGGCTGATGGCGCAAAAGCGCCCGTACGGCACGCTCACGGGAGTCTGCGACAAGCGCGACGTCGGAGTCTGGCTGCTCTGCTCGCGTCATCCGTCCACCCTATCCGGACCCCCTGACTCCCTGTGGCCCCCACCCGAACAAACGTCGGGCGGACCGGTGCCATGGGTAAGGGGCGGGAGCCCATGGCTCCCGCCCCTTACCCATGGCGGCGTTCAGGTGGTCACCGCCGCGCTGCTACTCCGGCTGCGACGCGGCCGACTTGGACGCCGCCGTCTTCGCGGCAGTGGTCTTCTTCGCCGCCGCGGTCTTCGCCGTCGTCTTCTTCGCGGCCGTCTTCTTGGCCGCCGTCTTCTTCGCAGGCGTGGCCTTCTTGGCGGCCGTCTTCTTCGCGGGCGCCTTCTTCGCGGGCGCCTTCTTCGCGGGCGCCTTCTTGGCCGTCTTCTTCGCCGGCCCCTTGGCCCGCTTCTCGGCGAGCAGTTCGAAGCCGCGTTCCGGCGTGATCTCCTCGACGCTGTCGCCGGTGCGCAGGGTCGCGTTGGTCTCGCCGTCGGTCACGTACGGGCCGAAGCGGCCGTCCTTGACGACGACGGGCTTCTCGCTGACCGGGTCGACGCCCAGCTCCTTCAGCGGCGGCTTGGCGGCGGCCCGGCCACGCTGCTTGGGCTGCGCGTAGATCGCGAGCGCCTCCTCCAGCGTGATCGTGAAGAGCTGCTCCTCGTCCGTCAGCGACCGCGAGTCCGTGCCCTTCTTCAGGTACGGGCCGTAGCGGCCGTTCTGCGCCGTGATCTCCACGCCCTCGGCGTCCGCGCCCACCACGCGCGGCAGCGACATCAGCTTGAGCGCGTCCTCCAGCGTGACGGTGTCCAGCGCCATGGACTTGAAGAGGGAGGCGGTCCGCGGCTTCACCGCGTTCTTGCCGGTCTTCGGGGTGTCCTCGGGCAGGATCTCGGTGACGTACGGGCCGTACCGGCCGTCCTTCGCGACGATCTGGTTCCCGCTGACCGGGTCCACGCCCAGCTCGAAGTCGCCGCTCGGCTTGGCGAGCAGCTCCTCGGCGTACGCGACCGTCAGCTCGTCGGGTGCGAGGTCCTCGGGCACGTCCGCCCGCTGGTGGCCCTCGGCGTCCTTCTCACCGCGTTCGACGTACGGGCCGTACCGCCCGACGCGCAGCATGATGCCCTCGCCGACCGGGAAGGAGGAGATCTCCCGGGCATCGATCGCGCCGAGGTCGGTCACCAGCTCCTTCAGCCCGCCGAGATGGTCGCCGTCGCCGTTCCCGGCGTCCGCCGCGCCACTCGCACCGGAGCCCTCGCCCTCGCCGAAGTAGAAACGCTTCAGCCACGGCACGGCCTGGGCCTCGCCCCGGGCGATGCGGTCGAGGTCGTCCTCCATCTTGGCGGTGAAGGAGTAGTCGACGAGCCGGCCGAAGTGCTTCTCGAGCAGGTTGACGACGGCGAAGCTCAGGAACGACGGCACGAGCGCCGTCCCCTTCTTGAAGACGTAGCCGCGGTCCAGGATCGTGCCGATGATCGACGCGTACGTCGACGGGCGGCCGATCTCGCGCTCTTCCAGCTCCTTGACCAGCGAGGCCTCTGTGTAGCGGGCCGGAGGCTTGGTCGCGTGGCCGTCCGCGGTGATCTCTTCGGCGGAGAGCGCGTCGCCCTCGGCGACCTGCGGCAGCCGGCGCTCACGGTCGTCCAGCTCGGCGTTGGGGTCGTCGGCCCCCTCGACGTACGCCTTCATGAAGCCGTGGAAGGTGATCGTCTTGCCGGAGGCGCTGAACTCGGCGTCCCGGCCGTCCGCGGAGCGGCCGCCGATCTTCACCGTGACCGAGTTTCCGGTGGCGTCCTTCATCTGGGAGGCGACGGTCCGCTTCCAGATCAGCTCGTACAGCCGGAACTGGTCACCGGTCAGGCCGGTCTCCGCCGGGGTGCGGAAACGATCACCCGAAGGGCGAATCGCCTCGTGCGCCTCCTGCGCGTTCTTGACCTTGCCCGCGTAGACGCGCGGCTTCTCCGGCAGGTAGTCGGCGCCGTACAGCTGCGTCACCTGCGCCCGGGCCGCCGAGACGGCTGTGTCGGACAGGATCGTCGAGTCCGTACGCATGTACGTGATGAAGCCGTTCTCGTACAGCTTCTGGGCGACCTGCATGGTCGCCTTCGCGCCGAAGCCGAGCTTCCGGCTCGCCTCCTGCTGAAGGGTGGTCGTACGGAACGGGGCGTACGGGGAGCGGCGGTACGGCTTCGACTCGACCGATCGGACGCTGAACGCGGTGTCGGCGAGCGAGGCGGCGAGCGCCCGCGCCTTCCCCTCGTCGAGGTGGAGGATGTTCGCGGTCTTCAGCTGCCCGTCGGCGCCGAAGTCACGGCCCTGCGCGACCCGCTTGCCGTCGACCGTGTTCAGCCGGGCGACCAGCGACGACGGGTCGGTCGAGTCACCGGCGCGGCCGGTGGAGAAGGTGCCGGTCAGATCCCAGTACTCGGCGGAGCGGAAGGCGATGCGCTCGCGCTCGCGCTCGACGACGAGACGGGTGGCGACGGACTGGACGCGGCCCGCGGACAGGCCGCGCATGACCTTCTTCCACAGGACCGGCGAGACCTCGTAGCCGTAGAGCCGGTCGAGGATGCGGCGGGTCTCCTGGGCGTCCACCATGCGCTTGTTCAGCTCGCGCGGGTTGCGGACGGCCTCCTGGATCGCGTCCTTGGTGATCTCGTGGAAGACCATCCGGTGGACCGGGACCTTGGGCTTCAGGACCTCCAGGAGGTGCCACGCGATGGCCTCGCCCTCGCGGTCCTCATCGGTGGCGAGGAAGAGTTCGTCGACCCCGGCCAGCTGCTCCTTGAGCTTCCTGACCTGCGCCTTCTTGTCGGCGTTGACGACGTAGATGGGCTGGAAGTCGTGCTCGACGTCGACACCGAGACGGCGCACCTCGCCGGTGTACTTCTCCGGCACCTCGGCGGCGCCGCTGGGGAGGTCTCGGATGTGCCCGACGCTCGCCTCGACGACGTAGCCGGGGCCGAGGTAGCCCTTGATCGTCTTCGCCTTGGCAGGCGACTCGACGATGACGAGTCGGCGGCCGCCCTGTGCGGTCTCGCTGGTCGGGGACAACTTCGCTCTTCTCTCCGGTCGACGCTCGGTGGCACGTACGGCGCTGGCACTCCGCATGGCACGCACGGCGGCGGCACGCACGGTGACGCTGCCGCCGCTGCGGAGTGTGACGGTACAACCCGCCCCCGTGTCAAACGGCAAAAGCCCGCAACGGCCACTCGAACGGTAACCCGACTCCTGGCATTCCTGCCGCCCGGACTCCCGGTCCGGTGGGGCGGGCTCAAGCGGAACCTCGTCGTCACAGGCGCCCGAAGCACCACACTCCGAGCAGCAGGAAGACCAGTCCGAAGATCGTCGTCAGCGTGGCGGCGGCCCGGGTCCCGACCCCCTGCGCGACCGGTTCGCCGTAGGTCACGCGCACCCCCGTCCACAGCAGCAGTGCGGCTCCGAACAGCGCGAACGCCGTTCCGGCGAAGATCGCAGGCCCGCTCTCCATGCCCGTACCCCGTTCCGTTCCCGGACCCCCGTGGTCCCTGGAAGCCGAGGCTGGCACCTCCCGGCGTCGCGGGTACGAATTCCCGGTGAACGACGCGGACGGTCCCGTACGGGTTCACGAATATGGCCGGTAGTGCCCTCCCCATGACGCGGCGCGTTCGCCACGCCACATCGGGGACGTCGGTCACACCGGGACGTCGGTCACATCGGGGACGTGGGTCACACCGGGGCGTCCGTCACACCGGAGCGTCCGGTCACACCAGGGCGTCCGTCACACCGGGGCGTCGGTCACACCAGGGCGTCGGTCACACCGGGGCGTCCGTCACACCGGAGCGTCCGGTCACACCGGGGGCGACGGGAGCAGGAAGCCCTCCTCCACGAGCAGCCGGATGGCCTGCGGGGTGCGGTCCCGCAGCAGCACGGGGTCCTCGCCCATCAGCTGACCGATCGCGTCCAGGATCCGTCCCGCGCTGAGCGTCCCGTCACAGACGCCCGCGAAACCGGCTCCGACGTGGTCCACCCTGGTGGCGCGCCGCATGCCGCGGTTCTGCCGCAGCACCACGTGCTCCGGGTCCTCGGCGCCCGGCAGCCCGACCTGCTCCTGCACGACCTCGGAGGCGAGCGTGAAGTGGTCGGCGAGCAGGGCCGCGTCGTCGCGTGTCCGCAGATAGTCCTGCCGCTCGAAGTGGGCGCGCACGGTGTCGCCGAGCGGCTGCTCGACCGGGTGCGGCCACTCCTCGATCACGATCGACGGCTCGACCGCCCCGGAGACCACGGCGGCGCTCCTGCGCAGGGTGATCCAGCCGAAGCCGACCGCCTTGGTCCTACGGGCCTCGAACTCGTCCAGCCACGCCTCGTACCGCTCCGCGTACGCCTCCGGGTCCGCGCGGTGGTCACCGCTGTCCCGGAGCCACAGCTCGGCGTACTGGGTGACGTCCTGGACCTCGCGCTGCACGATCCAGGCGTCGCACCCCCGCGGCACCCAGGAGCGCAGCCGGTCCTGCCACTCCTCGCCCTCGACGTGCTGCCAGTTGGCGAGGAACTGGGCGTACCCGCCGTCGTTGAGCCGCTCCCCGGCCTCCCGTACGAGCGTGCGGCACAGGTCGTCGCCGCCCATCCCGCCGTCGCGGTAGGTGAGGCGGGCGCCCGGGGAGATGACGAACGGCGGGTTGGAGACGATCAGGTCGTACGTGTCGCCGTCGACCGGCTCGAAGAGCGACCCCTGGAGCAGCTCGGCCTCGCGGGCTCCGGAGAGCGCGAGGGTGAGCCGGGTGAAGTCCAGGGCGCGCGGGTTCAGGTCGGTGGCGGTGACCAGCGTGGCGTGCTGGGCGGCGTGCAGGGCCTGGATACCGGAGCCGGTGCCGAGGTCGAGCGCGGAGCCCACCGGCGTACGGACGGTGATGCCCGCCAGCGTGGTGGAGGCGCCGCCGACGCCCAGGACGACCCCCTCGTCCTTGTTGCCGATGCCGCCGGCCCCGCCGACGGCGCAGCCCAGGTCGGAGACGATGAACCAGTCCTGCCCGTCGGGGCCGCCGTACGGCCTGATGTCGACGGAGGCACCGACCTCCTCGTCGCCGCCTCCGCCCGGCCGGACCAGCCAGCCGTCCTCCAGGCACTCCTCCAGCGGCAGCGCGGCGGAGGCGCGGGCGCGGGAGACGGGGTGCTGGAGCAGGAAGAGCCGTACGAGGGTCTCCAGCGGGGAGTCCCCCCGGGTGGCCCGCAGCGCGGGCACGGTCTCGCTGCGGGCGAGTGCCGCGTAGGCGGGGGCACCGAGCAGTTCGAGCAGGCCGTCGGCGGTGAAGTCGGCGGCGAGCAGGGCTTCGCGGAGCCGGGCGGCGTGCGCGGGCACGGGGAGGCGGGAGGTCAGGCTGGTCGTACTCACCCCACCATTGTGGCGGCCGCCACCGACATTGCCTCGTCAGCCCCGCCCGTACCGGAGGCACCGGGGTCGAAGTCCCCGGCACGCAAGGCCGCGTGGGCGGGCGAAGAGCCGTTCCTGCCGCGGGCGAAGCGTCGTTCCTGCCGCGGGCGACGAGCCGCTCCTGCCGCGGGCGACGAGCCGCTCCTGCCGCGGGCGAACGGCTGCACGCGGCGCCCGAAGAGCCCGGCGCATGCGAAGGCCCCGGCGGTCGTGCGCTCCGGGGCCTCGGTACGGCTCGTGCCTGCCGCGTGTTACTCCCCGCTGCTCTTGCTCGGGGAACTCGACGGCGTGGCGGACGCCTTGCCCGAAGGCGTGGAGCCCGCCTGCGGGGAGGCCGTGGCGCTGGGGACGGCCGACGGGGTCGCGCGCTGGCAGCCCGGCTGCTTCGCCATCGCCGCGCCCAGTTCGCCGGACTGCAGCTTGGCCAGCGCGTCCTGGTCCATCTTCTCGATCTTCTTCAGACCGTCGGCGACGTCCTGGAGACCGTCGGCGAACTTCTGCTGGTTGCTGGGGTCGAGCGCGTCGACCTGCTTCTTCAGCCCCTCGTAGGCCACGGCCGTGGCGTTGAGTTCCTTGACCGCGTCCTGCTGGAGCGTCTCGCCGTTGTCGACGGGCGGCGCCCCGGCGTCCTGGACGGACTTGGCGAGCGCCCGGTCGGCGTCGGCGATGTCCTGGAAGGCCTTGGAGTCGGCAGCCTGGATGTCGGCCGGCTTGCCGTCCGCGGCCGTCGAGATGATGAGCTGCTGAGCGTCGGCCCGCTTCTGGATCTGAGGCTTCGCCTGGTCGCAGACCGTCTTGGCCCAGTCGTTCACCTTGTCGCCGTCGTCGCTGCAGCCGGACAGCGTGAGCACCAGGACAGCGGCGCCGGACAGCGCGACAGCAAGCTTCTTGTTCACCGGTTCGGTCCCTTCCAAGACTCTCGGCCCCGGAACATACACGCCGAACGGGCGACATCCACCTTTCGTGCGATGGATTCATCCCTGATTGCAGCCGATTGCACCAAGCGAGACACGCCTCACTCCGCCGTGAACAACGGGTGGGCAGCACGTCAACACGTGCTGCCCACACGTCCTCTGATCCGGTGTTACGAGATCACCGGCGCGTCCGGCGAGGCGGCCGTCCGCCGCGCGGCGTTGCCTTCGTCACCCGTGTCGTCGCTCGTGTCGTCTCCGACGACCACGGAGCGTCGTTTGGAGACGTAGACCGCACCGACGATGACGATGATCGCGAGGATCGCGACCAGTGACCGCAGCCCGCCGCTCGCGTCGTCTCCGTAGCTGAACTGCACCACGGCGGGCGCGATCAGCAGCGCGACCAGGTTCATCACCTTCAGCAGCGGGTTGATGGCCGGGCCCGCGGTGTCCTTGAACGGGTCGCCGACGGTGTCGCCGATGACGGTCGCGGCGTGCGCCTCGCTGCCCTTGCCACCGTGGTGGCCGTCCTCGACGAGCTTCTTGGCGTTGTCCCAGGCACCGCCGGAGTTGGCGAGGAAGACCGCCATCAGCGTGCCGGTGGCGATGGCGCCTGCGAGGTAGGAGCCGAGCGCGCCGACACCGAGGGCGAAGCCGACCGCGATGGGGGCCATCACGGCGAGCAGTCCGGGCGTGGCGAGTTCGCGCAGCGCGTCCTTGGTGCAGATGTCGACCACGCGCCCGTACTCGGGCTTCTCGGTGTAGTTCATGATCCCGGGGTGCTCGCGGAACTGCCGCCGCACCTCGTAGACGACCGCCCCCGCCGAACGCGACACGGCGTTGATCGCGAGACCCGAGAAGAGGAAGACGACCGCGGCGCCGAGCACCATCCCGAAGAGGTTGTTGGGCTGCGAGATGTTCATGGAGAGATTCATCTCGGTGGCCTTGGCCCCGACGTCGGAGACCGCGGTGGCGATCGCGTCGCGGTACGAGCCGAAGAGCGCCGCCGCCGCCAGGACGGCGGTCGCGATGGCGATGCCCTTGGTGATGGCCTTGGTGGTGTTGCCGACGGCGTCCAGGTCGGTGAGGACCTGCGCGCCCGCGCCCGTGACGTCGCCGGACATCTCGGCGATGCCCTGGGCGTTGTCGGAGACCGGGCCGAAGGTGTCCATGGCGACGATGACGCCGACGGTGGTGAGCAGACCGGTACCGGCGAGGGCGACCGCGAACAGCGCCAGCATGATCGACGTACCGCCGAGCAGGAACGCGCCGTACACGCCGAGGCCGATGAGCAGCGCGGTGTAGACGGCGGACTCCAGGCCGATGGAGATGCCGGCGAGGACGACGGTGGCGGCGCCGGTGAGCGAGGACTTGCCGATGTCCTTGACCGGACGCCGGGTCGTCTCGGTGAAGTAGCCGGTGAGCTGCTGGATCAGCGCGGCCAGGACGATGCCGATGGCGACGGCGACCAGGGCGAGGATCCGCGGGTCGCCGGGGTGGTCGTGGATCCCGGCCTCGGTGACCCCCTTGAGGTCGGCGTAGGAGGACGGCAGGTAGACGAAGACGGCGACGGCGACCAGGGCGAGCGAGATCACCGCGGAGATGAAGAAGCCGCGGTTGATGGCGGTCATTCCGCTGCGGTCGGTGCGCCGCGGGGCGACCGCGAAGATACCGATCATCGCGGTGACCACGCCGATCGCCGGGACGATCAGGGGAAAGGCGAGCCCGAGGTCGCCGAAGGCCGCCTTGCCCAGGATGAGCGCGGCGACGAGCGTGACGGCGTACGACTCGAAGAGGTCGGCGGCCATGCCGGCGCAGTCGCCGACGTTGTCGCCCACGTTGTCGGCGATCGTGGCGGCGTTGCGCGGGTCGTCCTCGGGGATGCCCTTCTCGACCTTGCCGACGAGGTCGGCGCCGACGTCGGCCGCCTTGGTGAAGATGCCGCCGCCGACACGCATGAACATGGCGATGAGCGCCGCTCCGAGGCCGAAGCCCTCCAGGACCTTGGGCGCGTCGGCCGCGTAGACGAGGACGACGCAGGAGGCACCGAGCAGGCCGAGGCCCACGGTGAACATGCCGACCACACCGCCCGTACGGAAAGCGATCTTCATGGCCTTGTGCGAGACGGCCGTCAGATCCTTTTCCGGTTCACCCGGGGCCGGGGTCGCCTCTCGCGCGGCCGCGGCCACTCGTACATTCGCCCGTACGGCGAGCCGCATGCCGATGTATCCGGTGGCGGCCGAGAAAAGCGCACCCACCAGGAAGAACAGGGAACGTCCGGCGCGCTGCGACCAGGTGTCCGCGGGCAGCAGCATCAGCAGGAAGAACACGACGACGGCGAAGATTCCGAGTGTGCGCAGCTGCCGTGCGAGATAGGCGTTGGCACCTTCCTGCACCGCGGCCGCGATCTTCTTCATCGCGTCGGTGCCCTCACCGGCGGCCAGCACCTGGCGGGTCAGCAGCTGGGCGACGACCAGGGCCGCGAGTGCGACGGCCGCGATGACGATGACGATCGTACGGTTCTCGTCCGTGAGTACCGCTGCGGCGAGAGAAGTGGGGTGTCCGGTCAGTTCTGGGTTGAAGAGCCCCGCCATTCGTCCTCCTTGACGTTGCGAGCTCAAGATGTGGACGGATTGTAGGGAGCGGAACCTGATCAAAACAGGGCGCCGCAATCGGAATTCCCCATTGCCTTGATCTTCCCACCGAAAGCGGTAATGGGCCCAAAGCATTTACGCATGATCGATGATCTAGAGAAATGAAAAAAGGCCCTGCTCGGCAGGGCCTCTTTTCATGATCTCGGATGTTTCCCGCCGGGCATGGATCGCTCGGGGGTTCGAGGAGTGAGGATTCGGTCGGGGGCCGGTCGGAGACGATCGGAGTCGGTCAGGGGAGCACGACCGCCGGTGTCGTCGGCCAGCTCATCCTGAGGACCCCGCCCTCCTCGCCCGCGCGCACCTCGACGTCGTCCACGAGCCCGCGGATCACCGCGAGACCCATCTCGTCCTCGCCGTCGGCATCGTCGAACTCCTCGACGGGAGCCTCGTCCCGCGCACCGGGGACACCGGCGGCATCGGCCGCCGCCACGCCCGCGCCCGGGACCTCGTCGCCGACCTCGATGGAGAACGTCTTCTCCTCCTCGGTCAGCACGACCTTCACGGGGGTGGTGACCCCGTTGCTCCGGTGGAGCCCGACGGCACGGGAACACGCCTCGCCGACGGCGAGTCTGACCTCGTCGAGGACCGCCTCGTCGACCCCGGCCCGGCGCGCCACCGCGGCCGCCACGAGGCGGGCCGTGCGGACGTGCTCGGGCTGGGCGCTGAAGCGGAGTTCAACGGTGGCCATACGGTCCCCCTAGGAACGTCTGGACGGGCAACTCGGAGGACCGGGCGTGTCGGCCCGGTTCTCCCCTGCATCTTCCGACGCCGGCCGGTCGTCAGTCGGTGGCGTTGACGGCCTCGTCGACCGTGGTGTGGATGGGGAACACCTTGGTCAGACCAGTGATCCGGAAGATCTTGAGAATGCGCTCCTGGTTGCAGACCAGGCGCAACGAGCCCTCGTGCGCGCGCACGCGCTTCAGGCCGCCCACCAGCACGCCGAGGCCGGTCGAGTCGAGAAAGTCCACGCCCTCCATGTCGACAACCAGGTGGTAGCTGCCGTCGTTCACCAACTCGACCAACTGCTCGCGCAGCTTGGGCGCGGTATACACATCAATCTCGCCACCGACCTCGACGACCGTACGGTCGCCACTCGGGCCGGACACATTGCGAGTCGACAGGGACAGGTCCACGGATCCTCCAGCACCTTGCTATCGAGCGGTCGCCCCAAGTCTCCCCGGCGGAGTCGGGGGACGGATCGCCAGCCGCGATGGCATTCAATCACTTACAGGCAGCCATGCACGACGGCTTGGGACCATTGTCCGTCACGCCAGTGACACACTCGGTGTCGATGGCCAAGAATCACCGCCCCAGTCGTCCAGCCGGGGAGACGGGCAACCGCCCCTCTCCCGGCATGGTCCTCGACCGGCTCTCCTCGGGCGAGAGCCGGGCCGCGCGCATCACTCATACGGAGCACTTGCCCGCCAGGGAGGGCCGGCATGCAGTCTGGCCGCATCGCATCCGAACAGAAGTGATCAGCGCGATCCAGGCGGCGGGCATCGAGCACCCCTGGGCCCACCAGGCGGAGGCCGCCGAGCGCGCCCTGGACGGCGAATCCGTGGTGATCGCGACGGGCACCGCCTCGGGCAAGTCGCTGGCCTATCTCGCCCCGGTCCTCACCACGCTCCTGGACGGCTCCGAGGCCGCGAACGGCCGAGGGGCCACCGCGCTGTACCTGGCGCCCACCAAGGCCCTCGCGGCCGACCAGCGCCGTGCCGTCCGTGAGCTTGCGGCCCCGCTCGGCAACCGGATCCGGCCAGCCGTCTACGACGGCGACACGCCGGTCGAGGAGCGCGAGTGGGTCCGCCAGTACGCGAACTACGTGCTGACCAACCCCGACATGCTGCACCGGGGCATCCTCCCGTCCCACCCCAGGTGGTCCTCCTTCCTGCGCTCCCTGCGCTATGTCGTGATCGACGAGTGCCACACCTACCGGGGCGTCTTCGGCTCCCATGTCGCCCAGGTGCTGCGCCGCCTTCGGCGTGTCTGCGCCCGGTACGGCGCGGACCCCGTCTTCCTGCTCGCCTCCGCCACCTCCGCCGAGCCCGCCCTGGCCGCGGGCCGGCTCACCGGTCTGCCGGTCTCGGAGGTCTCGGACGACGCCTCCCCGCGCGGCGAGCTGGTCTTCGCCCTCTGGGAGCCGCCGCTCACCGAGCTCCACGGCGAGCAGGGCGCTCCGGTGCGCCGCACGGCCACCGCCGAGACCGCCGACCTGCTGACCGACCTGACCGTCCAGGGCGTCCGCTCGGTCGCCTTCGTCCGCTCCCGGCGCGGCGCCGAGCTGATCTCGGTCATCGCCCAGGAGCGGCTGGCCGAGGTCGACCGCTCGCTGGCCCGCCGGGTCGCCGCCTACCGGGGCGGCTACCTGCCCGAGGAGCGCCGGGCCCTGGAGCGCGCCCTGCACTCGGGCGAACTCCTCGGCCTTGCCGCCACGACGGCCCTGGAGCTGGGCGTGGACGTCTCCGGACTGGACGCCGTGGTGATCGCCGGGTACCCGGGCACCCGGGCCTCCCTGTGGCAGCAGGCGGGCCGCGCCGGCCGCTCGGGGGAGGGCGCCCTGGCGATCCTGGTCGCCCGCGACGACCCGCTGGACACCTTCCTCGTCCACCATCCCGAGGCGCTGTTCCGGCAGCCGGTCGAGTCGACCGTCCTGGACCCCGACAACCCTTACGTCCTCGCCCCCCATCTGTGCGCCGCGGCGGCCGAGCTACCGCTGACCGACGCCGACCTGGCCCTCTTCGGCCCGGCCGTCCCCGACCTGCTCCCCCAGCTGGAGGACGCCGGACTGCTCCGGAAGCGCTCCACCGGCTGGTACTGGACCCGGCGCGAGCGGGCTGCCGACCTGACCGACATCAGAGGCGGAGGCGGGAGCCCCGTCCAGATCGTGGAGGCCGCCACCGGGCGCCTCCTCGGCACGGTCGACGAGGCCGCCTCGCACACCGCCGTCCACGAGGGCGCCGTCCACCTTCACCAGGGCCGTACGTACCTGGTGAAGACCCTCGACCTGAAGGACTCCGTGGCCCTGGTCGAGGAGGCCGGCCCGCCGTACTCCACCACCGCCCGGGACACCACCTCCATCTCCGTCCTCGAAACCGACACCGAGATCCCCTGGGGCGCCGGCCGCCTCAGCTACGGCTCCGTCGAGGTCACCAACCAGGTCGTCTCCTTCCTGCGCCGCCGCCTGATCACCGGTGAGGTGCTCGGTGAGACCAAGCTCGACCTGCCGCCCCGCACCCTGCGCACCCGGGCCGTGTGGTGGACGGTCACCGAGGACCAGCTGGACGCCGCCCGGATCAACCCGGAGATCCTCGGCGGGGCCCTGCACGCCGCCGAACACGCCTCCATCGGCCTGCTGCCGCTCTTCGCCACCTGCGACCGCTGGGACATCGGCGGCGTGTCCGTGCCGCTCCACCCAGACACCCTGCTGCCCACCGTCTTCGTCTACGACGGCCACCCGGGCGGCGCGGGCTTCGCCGAGCGGGCCTTCCACACCGCCCGCGCCTGGCTGACGGCGACCCGCGAGGCGATCGCCTCCTGCGAGTGCGAGGCGGGCTGCCCGTCCTGCATCCAGTCCCCCAAGTGCGGCAACGGCAACGACCCGCTCCACAAGCGCGGCGCCGTACGCCTGCTCACGGAACTGCTGCGGGAAGCCCCGGCAGAGCCTGAGGAGGCCCCGCCCGCGCCCTGACCGCCGGTGTGTAGGGCCCCAGGCGCACCGCCGCCGTCACGTCCGCGATGTCGCCCCGCACCGAGCAGCGCACCACGGAGGCTCCCTGGGCCCCCGCCACCCGGACCGCCGCCGCGCACGCGGCCTCCTCGCCCCACAGGGCCCGGTCGGCGGCGGCGAGCGCCGCCAGGTCCGCTGCCCCTCCCGCCCGATGCCGGGCCGCCACCGCCTGTCCCAACGCCAGGACCGCCCCGAACACCACGCACAGGGCACAGGCCGCGAAGGCCGTCCAGACCGTCGCCATCCCCCGGTCGCCCCGCGCCGAGGCCGCCCGCCCGCCCGACCCTGGCCGGCTCACGGCGGCGTCACCCCCACCGTGTCCTCGGCGAGCGCCGCCGCCCCGGCGCGCAGCGTGAGCCCCATCCCGCCGGGCCCGGGGGCCGGCGCCTCCACGGTCACCCGCCACAGGTCGCCCGACCGGGTGACCGAGACCCTGGCCCCCTCCGGAGCGGCCGCCCGGGCGGCGGCCTCGGCGCCGGACACCGGTTCCGCCCTCGCCACCGCCCGCGCGCCGGCCCGCGCCGCGTCCACGCACTGGATCTGCGCCGCCGCGGCGCCGAGCGCCCAGACCAGGGCCATGGTGAACACGACCAGCGCGGGGAGGGCCATCGCGGCCTCCACGGTCACGGCACCACGGTCGTCAGAACGGCGCATCGAGCGCCTTGCCGATCACGGACTCCAGTGCGCCCGAGACCGATCCACTGGTGACGATCTTGTACAGCACGGTGGCGAAACCCGCCGCCGCGATCGTGCCCATCGCGTACTCCGACGTGGTCATCCCCGCGTCGCTTCGGGCCGCCCGTCGGGCCCGCCACCACGAGCTCATCCCCTTCATACCAACCCCCATGTGTCGTCGCCGTGTTCGTTCTTGGTCCGTGTTCGTCTGCGTCTTCGCTGTCCGGTCAGGTACGGAGCAGCCCGGTCGCCAGGCCGATCACCACCGGGGCCACTCCCACCGCCAGGAAGGCGGGCAGGAAGCAGAGCCCCACGGGGGCGGTGATCAGCACCTGGGCCCGTTGCGCGCGGGCCGACGCCTTCCGGGCGCGGTCCGCCCGCAGGTCGGCCGCGTGCCTGGTGACGGCCTCGGCGGCGGGCGCACCGGAGGAACCGGCCCGCTCGAGACAGCGGGCCAGGCCCTCCGCGCCCGGTATCGCGCCGAACCTCCGCCACACGTCGGCCGGTTCGCCGCCCAGGCGCAGCTCGGCCGCCGTCCGGGCCAGCTGCTCGCCGACCGGCCCGCCCAGCGACCGTCCGACCGCCTCGGCGGCCTCACCGGGCCCGGCTCCGGCGGACACACAGGCCGCCAACAGATCCGCCGCGAGGGGCAGGTGACGTGCCGACTCCTCCGTTTCGCCAGTCGCCGGCGCACGGCGCGTGCCCCACCGCCAAGCGCCCCACCCTGCCGCGATGGCGGCGAGGACTCCGGCGGGCCCTCCGATCAGCGCCCAGCCGCCGACCGCCGCCGCAAGCGGCACGGCCCCCGTCCGGAGCCAGGGCGGAAGGCCGCGTCCCCGCCGCCCCTCGCGTAATGCCCCGGCCGCCACCAGGGCAACGAGCCGCTTCCGGGTCCGCCGCTCGTTCCGCCGGTCGGTCACGGTCCAGACCGCCCAGGCGACGAGGGCGGCCGCCGCGACCGCCACCCCCAGCCTGTGGACGAACTCCCCCGGGAGACAATCCGCTCCGCTCACACCCGCTCCCCGCCTCGGACGATCCGTGCGGCCCACCACAGGCCCGCCGCTTCCAGGGCCGCCCCGACGGCCAGGCAACCGAGCCCCACCGGCGTGTGGAACAGCACGTACAGCGGGCGGGCGCCCAGCGCCGTACCGAGCACGGTCCCCACCGCGGGCAGCACCGCCAGGACGGCCACCGTCGCCCAGGCCCCGGCCAGTTGGGCCCGCAGCCGCTCCCGCTGGTCGCGGTGATCCCGCAACGACGCCTCAAGCCGGTCGAGGCCCGCGGCCAGTCCCGCGCCGCCGTCGACCGCGACCTGCCAGCAGGCCGCGAGACCCGCCAGCCCGTCCGCGCCGTCCTGTCGCGCGGCGACCCGCAGCGCCTGCGCCACATCGCCGCCGAACCGGGCCGCGGCGACCACCTCGGCCTCCTCCTTCGGCCCGAGCGCCTGCACCGCTCCGACGCCGAAGAGCAGCGCCCGCGCAGGCTGCCGGCCGGCTCTCAACTCGGCCGCGACCGCGCCGCAGAGGGCCACCACCGCGTCCGACCGCGCCTCCCGCTCCCTGCGAAGAGCCCTCGCCCGCAGTCGTCGCCCCGTCAAGGGCACCGCGAGCGCTCCCGCCACCAGTGGCAGTGGCGATTGCCCGAGGACGGCGAGCACCGCCGCCACCGGCAGACAGAGCCAGGCCCGCCGCCCCCGGACGACACCCCACCAGCGCTCGCCGACCGCACGCCACGAGACCTTCATCTTCCCCGGGGCCCCGACACCCGCGAGGACCACCCGCGCCCGGCGAAGGCCACGCTCCCGCTCGGCCACCCGCCAGACCGCGGCTCCCGCGCAGAGAACCGCCGCAACCTGGGCCAGCGCCCACTGCTCGCCCCTCATGACACGCCCCCGATCAGCGACCGCAGCCGCTCCCAGCCGCGCTCGCGCTCGAACCCGGCCGCTCCCCAGCGCAGCGCGGGCACGGTCACCACCAGCCCCTCCCGGTTCCGTTCCAGAACATGGATCTCGGCGATCCGCCTACGGCCCGCCCGGTCCCTGGCGAGATGCAGTACGGCCGAGAGCCCGGCCCCGAGCTGGCTGTGCAGCGCGGCCCGGTCGAGCCCGGCGGCCGTACCGAGGGCTTCGAGGCGGGCCGGTACGTCCGCCGCCGTGTTGGCATGGACCGTTCCCGAACCGCCTTCGTGGCCCGTATTGAGCGCCGCCAGGAGGTCGACGGCCTCACCGCCCCGCACCTCGCCGACCACCAGCCGGTCGGGCCGCATGCGCAGGGCCTGGCGGACCAGGTCCCGCAGGGTCACCAGACCCGCACCCTCCTGGTTCGCCGGCCGCGCCTCCAGGCGCACCACGTGCGGATGGTCGGGCCGCAGCTCGGCCGAGTCCTCGGCGAGGACGATCCGCTCGCGCTCACCGACGAGGCCGAGCAGCGTGGACAGGAGCGTCGTCTTCCCGGAACCCGTGCCGCCGGAGATCAGATACGAGACCCGGGCCTCGATCAGGGCGCGCAGGATCCGCTCCCCTCCGGGCGGGACGGTGCCCGCCTCGGTCAACTCGCCCACGGAGAAGGCCCGCGGGCGCACGACCCGCAGCGACAGGCAGGTCGACCCGACCGCCACCGGGGGCAGGACGGCGTGCATCCGGGTCCCGTCCGGGAGCCGGGCGTCCACCCAGGGCCGGGCGTCGTCCAGCCGGCGGCCGGCGACCGCCGCGAGCCGCTGCGCCAGTCGGCGCACGGCCGGAGCGTCCGCGAAGCGGACCGGGGTGAGTTCGAGACCGGCGCCTCGGTCGACCCAGACCCGGTCGGGGGCCGAGACCAGCACATCGGTGACGGCCGGGTCGGCCAGCAGCGGCTCCAGCGGGCCGCTGCCGATCAGCTCGCACCGCAACGCCTCGGCCGCGCCCAGCACTTCCGTGTCGCCCAGCAGCCGCCCCTGGGCCCGCAGCGCCGCCGCGACCCGCGCGGGCGTGGGCTCGGCACCGCTCTCGGCGAGCCGTTGTCGTACCGCCTCCAGGAGGGCCGCGCCGCCCGCGGTCACGAGGCGGCCTCCGTGGCCAGGGCGCGCTCCCAGAACGCCGTGCAGAACCGGCCGAGCGGTCCGCGCGCCTCGGCGCCCGGCGGCGCTCCGCTGTCGAGCGTGGCCAAGAGGCCTGGTTCGTGGGGAAGTTCTCCGGCAAGCGGCAGCCCGAGGGTGTCCGCGACCCATCGGTCGTCGAGACCCGGCGCGTAGGGCCCGCGCACCACGGCCCGCAGGTCGCGCAGCACCGCACCCGCATGCGCGGCGACCCGGTGGGCGGCCGCGACGGCCCGCAGTTCGCCGGGGACGACGAGGAGTCCGAGATCCAGCTGGGCCAGGGCCTCGTTCACCGCCGCGTCGACCCGGCGGGGCAGGTCCACGACGACGATGCCCCCTCGCCTGCGCGCCGCCGCGAGCACGGAGCGCATGGCCTCGGCCGGCACGAGGACGGAGTCTCCCCGGTCCCAGCTCAGCACGCGCAGCCCGCGCACCGACGGCAGCGACTCCTCCAGGGCGCCGCCGGCGACCCGCCCCTTGGAGGCGACGAAGTCCGGCCACCGCCTGCCTTCGGCGCGCTCCCCGCCGAGCAGGACGTCGAGCCCGCCACCGAGGGGGTCGCCGTCCACGAGCAGGGTGCGCCGCCCGGTCCTGGCTCCCGCCAGCGCGAGCGCACAGGCCAGGGTCGAGGCCCCGGCGCCGCCGCGGCCGCCGATGACCCCGACGGTCAGCGCCTGCTGTCCCGCGCCTTCGGCGGCGTCGGCGATCCGGTCGACCAGCCAGCTTTCGGCGTCGGGCAGCCGCAGCACGCAGTCGGCGCCGATGTCGACCGCGCGCCGCCACACGTCCGGGTCGGGGCCGGCGAGGGGATCGGCGAGCCCGCCGTGGTCCCGCCCGACGAGGATCACCCCCGGCCTGCGCGTCGCGCCGCGGCACCGGGCCGCGGCGTCGTCGCCGACCAGGACGAGCGGGGCCTCGGCCCAGCTCGCGCGGTGCTCCGGCACCGTGTGGTGCACCGCGGGCTCCGCCCCCGCCGCGGCGCAGAGCCGGAGCAGGTCGTCGAGGAGCGCGAGGTCCTCGGTCACGATCAGCGGCCCGTTCGCGCGTCCGCCTCCGCCGGCACCGCCTCCCCGCCCGTCTCCGGCCGGGGAGGAGCGGGCGGTCCGCGCCGCCCCCGAAGCCCTCGCCGTTCCGAATGTCATGGTTCCCGCCACAGCACACGCCCCCTGTCCGGGCGATCCCCTCCCACGCCGGTCGCGCGGCCGAGATCGCCGATTCCTTCCACCCGCGGAGTTCGCGGTCGGAATCACCGTGGCGCCATCCCGGAAATCTTGTGGATCTTGCTCAAAAACTGTGGATAACTCGGCCGTTGTGAATATCCCTGTGCCCCATACCAGCGATACCCGGAGAGCATCCCCACCGCTACGCTGAGTAACTGAACGAGGGCATCACGCCGTCACGGCCGAACGGCCGGCGAGAGGGGGAGACATGAGGGTCCGAGGGACGAAAACGCGTCCGGACATGCGACGACCCCCGCCGGGGGGGAGAGCGGGGGTCGTCTCTCCGGCCGACTCGGGGGGGAGGAGCCGGACCGGGTTAGCACGGTCGCGAACGATCCGTGACTTCCATGGTGTACCCGAGAGCCTTCTCAGGCAAACCCACACGCCCCAGCGTACGCCGAATGGCGGGCACCTATGCTCGGCTCGTGGAAAACCACTCGATGCCGCGCACAGCCGCCTTCTTTGACCTGGACAAGACGGTCATTGCGAAGTCCTCGACGCTGACCTTCAGCAAGTCCTTCTACCAAGGCGGACTGATCAACCGCCGCGCCGTCCTGCGGACGGCGTACATCCAGTTCGTGTTCCTCGTGGGCGGTGCCGACCACGATCAGATGGAGCGGATGCGCCAATATCTTTCCGCGCTCTGCACAGGATGGAACGTCTCGCAGGTCAAGGAGTTGGTCGCCGAGACCCTGCACGAGCTGATCGACCCGATCATCTACGACGAGGCGGCCTCCCTGATCGAGGAGCACCACGCCGCCGGCCGCGACGTCGTGATCGTCTCGACGTCCGGCGCCGAGGTCGTGGAGCCGATCGGCGAGATGCTCGGCGCCGACCGGGTCGTCGCGACCCGGATGGTCGTCGGCGACGACGGCTGCTTCACCGGCGAGGTGGAGTACTACGCCTACGGACCCACCAAGGCGGAGGCCGTCCGGGAGCTCGCGGAGTCGGAGGGCTACGACCTCTCACGCTGTTACGCGTACAGCGACTCGGCCACCGACGTGCCGATGCTGGAGTCCGTCGGCCACCCCTACGCGGTCAATCCCGACCGCGCGCTGCGCCGCGAGGCCACCGCCCGGGACTGGCCGATCCTGCTCTTCGAGAAGCCGGTCCGCCTCAAGCAGCGGCTGCCGGGATTCCGGATGCCGCCGCGCCCCGCACTCCTGGCCGCCGCCGCCGTGGGCGCGGCCGCCGCGACCGCCGGACTGGTCTGGTACGCCAACCGTCGGCGTCACGCGGCCCTTGCCGATCGCTTTGCCCGAATTTGAGGCGAAAGCAAAGAGATGGAGCCAGGACTTTCACTTCCCATCCGACAGGAGTAGAAAGGAATCAGGCCCGCGAGACCTAGGACATCCGAGAGGATCACCTGTTGAGCAAGAAGGCCCCACGGACCACGCACAGAAACTGAGCACCCACGCGACGTCGACCCGTCGATTACGGGCCAGCCGCACCAGGCGATGGGCAAAGTTCCCCGCCTGATGGGCACATATCGAGGACGCTTGGTAACTCGGCGGACGTGCCAGCGGCGGTACCAAGACTGGTACCGCCGCAACCCTGTTCAAGGGGCTTCACACCTCAAGAGGCTTCACACCTCAAGGGGCTTCACGCCCGGGCGACAGGCTCAGGCCGCGCCGCGCTGGAGCGCCTCGCAGACGGCCGTCGACTCGCGCACACCCAGCTCCACTGCCCGGCCGCAGTGGGCGATCCACGCGGCCATGCCCTCCGGGGTCCCCGACAGGTACCCCTCGAAGGCGGCGACGTACGCCGCCCGGCCCTGCTCCGCGTGGCCGACCTCGGCCGGACAGATCGACTTCGGGTCCAGACCGCTGCCGATCAGCACGATCCGCTCGGCGGCCCGGGCGATCAGCCCGTTGTACGAGGTGAACGGACGAAGCGCCAGCAGTTCGCCGTGCACCACGGCCGCCGTCACGAGCGCCGGGGCCGTACCGCCTGCGATGATCAGCTCCGAGAGCCCGTCGAGCCGCCCCGCGACCTCGGCCGGGTCCGGCAGCTGCGCCTCGATCAGCGGCTCGTCGACCGACTCACCGGCCTGCCGGGGCCTGCCGACCGAGTCACCGGCCGCGCCCGCCCCACCCCGCGCCGCGGCGAGCGCAGCGTCGCCGACCGCGACCAGATGCAGCCGGGCGAGCACCCGCAGCGGCGACTGGCGCCAGATGGAGAGCAGCTGGCCTGCCTCGGCGCCGAGCCTCAGGGCCGCGCCCACGGTCCGCGCCTCGGCGTCGCCGCCGAAGTCGGTGCGCCGGCGGACCTCCTCCAGGGCCCAGTCGGCCCCGGAGAGCGCGGCCGAGCCGCGCGCCCCGCGCAGGGCGGCCTCGGAGGTGATCTCGTTGCTGCGGCGCCGCATCACGCGGTGGCCGTAGACCCGGTCGACGGCCTTGCGTACGGAGTCCACCGAGTCGGCGACGCCCGGCAGGGAGCCGAGGGCGGCCAGGGGGTCAGAGGCGTTCGTACTCATAAGTAGCGAGGCTACGCGCCCCCGGCGCCCGCCCCACGTTGGAGTGGTCTTCTTCACGGACCCCGGCCACGCGACGCGATCGTGCCGCTACGCTTCGTGAACATGAAGATCGCTTTCGTAGGGAAGGGCGGCAGCGGGAAGACCACGCTGTCCTCGCTCTTCATCCGCCATCTCGCCGCCAACGAAGCTCCCGTCCTCGCCGTGGACGCCGACATCAACCAGCATCTCGGGGTCGCGCTCGGGCTCGACGAGATCCAGGCGGCGAGACTGCCCGCGATGGGCGCGCAGCTGCCGCTGATCAAGGACTACCTGCGCGGCTCGAACCCGCGGATCGCCTCCGCCGACTCGATGATCAAGACGACGCCGCCCGGCGAGGGTTCGCGGCTGCTCCGGGTCCGCGAGGACAACCCGGTCTACGAGGCGTGCGCACGGACCGTACGTCTCGACGACGGCGAGATCCGGCTCATGGCGACGGGGCCTTTCACGGAGTCGGACCTCGGGGTGGCCTGCTACCACTCCAAGGTGGGCGCCGTGGAGCTGTGCCTGAACCACCTGGTCGACGGGGTGGACGAGTACGTGGTCGTCGACATGACGGCGGGCTCGGACTCCTTCGCCTCGGGGATGTTCACCCGCTTCGACGTGACGTTCCTGGTCGCCGAGCCGACCCGTAAGGGGGTGTCGGTCTACCGCCAGTACAAGGAGTACGCGCGGGACTTCGGAGTCGTCCTCAAGGTCATCGGCAACAAGGTGCAGGGCCAGGACGACATGGACTTCCTGACCGACGAGGTGGGCGACGACCTGCTGGTGACGGTGGGCCATTCGGACTGGGTCCGGGGCATGGAGAAGGGCCGTCCTGCCCGCTTCGAGCTGCTCGAGGTGGACAACCGGATGGCGCTCCAGGCGCTGCAGAACGCGGCGGACGACTCGTACGCGCACCGCGACTGGGAGCGGTACACACGCCAGATGGTCCACTTCCACCTGAGGAACGCGGAGAGCTGGGGCAACGCCAAGACCGGGGTCGACCTGGCGGCCCAGATCGACCCCGGCTTCGTTCTCGGCGAGGCCCTGCCGGTACCCCAGCCCGGCTGACGACGACCCGACGGACGACTGCCCGGCGGACGCCTGCCCGACGGACGGCTACCCGGCTGACGACGACCCCGCGGACGACGACCCAGCTGACGACGACCCGGCGGACGACGACCGGTCGCGGTCGAAGGTGTCGGTCAGTCCCGCGCGGCGGCGGGCTGCTTCACGGCCGGCTGGGGCTGGGTGAGGGGCTGCGGGGCGGCCAGGAAGGCCGCCCAGCCGCCCTTCGGGGCCTCTCCGACCTTCAGGGTCCGCATCTTCGCGATCACCGTCGGGTCCTGGGCGTCCAGCCAGTCCGCGAGCTGCCGGAAGGACACGCACTTCACGTCCTTCTGCACGCAGACCGTGGCGATGGTCTCCTCGACGGCGCGCATGTACGTGCCACCGTTCCAGGACTCGAAGTGGTTGCCGATGATCACCGGCGCCCGGTTGCCGTGGTACGAGCGGTTGAAGGCCTGCACCAGGCCGTCACGCATCTGGTTGCCCCAGTACTCGTGCATGTTCGGGTCGCCCTGCGTCTTGGCGCCCGACTGGTTGACCATGAAGTTGTAGTCCATGGCGAGCGTCTGGAACTGGCGGCCGGGCACCGGCACCAGGTGCATCGACAGGTCCCACAGACCGTGGTCCTTCTCGGGCCAGATCTGGTCGTTGACGCCGCTGGTGTCGTAGCGGAAGCCCAGCTCGGACGCGGCCTTCACGAAGTTCTCGCGACCCTCCAGGCACGGCGTGCGGGCGCCGACCAGCTCCTTGTCGTAGTCGAAGGGGAGCGGCTCCTCGGCGGCAAGGCCGGAGTTCGTCTTCCAGTTCTTCACGAAGGACTTGGCCTGGCGGATCTCGCTCTTCCAGTCCTCGACCGACCAGTTGCCGACCCCGCTCTCCGGCCCGCAGAAGTGGCCGTTGAAGTGCGTGCCGACCTCGTTGCCCTCCTGCCAGGCGCCGCGCAGCTCCCGGACGGTGGCGCGGATGCCCTCGGTGTCGTTGAAGCCGATGTCCGAGCTGCCGGGGTTGTGCTGCGGCGGGTCGTAGAGCTTCCGCTTCTCCTCGGGGAGCAGGTACACGCCACTGAGGAAGTACGTCATCGTCGCGTCGTACTTCTGGCCGACCTTGCGGAAGTGGGAGAAGAGCTTCTGGCTGTCCTCCCCCGCTCCGTCCCAGGAGAACACCACGAACTGCGGGGGCTTCTCACCCGGCTTCAGCTTCTGCCAGACCGGCTGGCGGGGCTGGGCGCCGGTGAAGGCGGTGGAGCCGTCGCCGATCAGGCGCACCGCGTTCGGCGGCGCCGCGACGGGCTTCTTCGCCCCGGCGGCGTCCTCGGGCCTGGCCGGCTGCCCGGACTCCGAGCACCCCGCGAGCCCGGTGATCAGGGCGACGGCGAGGGCACCGGCGGCGAGTGCCCTTCTGCGGACAGTGGTGGTCCTTCTCCGGGCGGCTGACATGCGCCCACCTCTCCTCGGATTCCGTACGGCTGCGAGCGGCGTCAACCTCGCACCACGGAGGCCGGAATGATGAAACGACAAGCGGAGTGGGCCGCCCCTGTCACCCCAATCGGTGAAACATTGCCCTGTTTGCCCCGAAAATAATGCCGCAGTCTTTACTCTCCATTACGATCCATTTACCGAGCGTTGATACTCGCTCGGCCATCCCGCCACTGCACGCCGTGACCCAGCCGCGCCCGCGCTGCCCCGGAGGAGACGGGAAACATGACCCTCTGTCCCCCGCCCGACCGCACCACGAACCGGCCCGACACCCAGCGGCCCCACAGCCCGCCGGACGACCCCGGTCGCCGCCGCCTCCCCATCGCGGCCGCCGACCTGTCGGCGTCGATCTCCGTATTCCTGATCGCGCTGCCCCTCTCCCTGGGCATCGCACTCGCCACCGGAGCCCCGCTCCAGGCCGGACTGGTCGCCGCCGCCGTGGGCGGCCTCGTCGCCGGCCGGCTCGGCGGCGCGCCACTCCAGGTCAGCGGCCCCGCCGCCGGCCTGACCGTGGTCACCGGCGAGCTGATCCAGCTCTACGGCTGGCGCACCACCTGCGCCATCACCGTCCTCGCCGGACTCGCCCAACTCGGCCTCGCCGCACTGCGGGTGGCCCGCTCCGCACTCGCGGTCTCCCCCGCGATCGTGCACGGCATGCTCGCCGGCATCGGCGTGACCATCGCCGTCGCCCAGCTGCACATCGTGCTCGGCGGCACGCCGCAGATCTCCACCCTGGACAACGTCCTCGGTCTGCCCGCCCAATTGGCCGCCCACCATCCGGCCGCACTCTCCATCAGCGCCCTGACCGTCGCCGTGCTGCTGATCTGGCCACGGCTTCCCGGGCGCGCGGGACGGTTCGTACGGAAGCTCCCGGGGGCTCTCGTCGCCGTGGCCGCGGCGACGGCGCTCGCCGCGTTCGCGGGGCTCGCCGTCCCCCGCGTCGATCTCCCCTCCTGGAGCAGCCACGCCCTGCCCGGACTGCCGGAGGGACCGGTGCTCGGCATCGCGGCCGGCGTCCTCACCATCACACTGGTCACGAGCGTGCAGTCGCTGCTCTCCGCCGTCGCCGTCGACAAGCTCGTGGCGGCCCGCGCCGACGACGGAGACCGCGGCGGCCAGGGCCCCAGCGTGCCCCGCTCACGTCTCGACCGCGAACTCGCGGGCCAGGGAGCGGCCAACGTCGTCTCCGGTGCGCTCGGGGGGCTGCCGGTGGCCGGCGTCGCGGTGCGCAGCGTCGCCAACGTCTCCGCGGGCGCCGTCAGCCGCAACTCCACGATGCTGCACGGGCTGTGGATCGTGCTGGCCGCGCTCCTCTTCGTCCCGGCCCTCGACCTGATCCCGCTGCCCGCGCTCGCCGCCCTCGTGATGGTGGTCGGCATCCAGATGGTGAGCATCACCCACATTCGCACCGTCACGCGGCACCGCGAGATCCTCGTGTACGCGGTGACGCTGAGCGGTGTCGTGCTGGTCGGCCTCCTGGAGGGCGTCGCGCTCGGGATCGCGGTGGCCGTCGCCGTCGCGATGCACCGTCTCGCCAAGACCCGCATCACGCTCGAGGAGCACGACGGCCGCCACCTGGTGCGCGTCCGCGGACAGCTGACCTTCCTCGCCGTACCCCGGCTCAGCCGGGCCCTGCACCAACTTCCGCCAGGAGCCCGGGTGGTCGTCGAGCTGGACGGGTCCTTCATGGACCACGCAGCGTACGAGACGTTGCGCGACTGGCAGGCAAGTTCTCTACGGCACGGCGGCGAGGTCGAGATCACCGGACCCGCCGGCGCCCGGATCACCGAACCGGACTCCGCGTCACACGCCTGCTGCCGCCCCTGGACCCCCTGGCGCAACCACCATTGCGGCGAGCCCCACCCCGCCGACGGGACTCGGCGGCCGACAGGGCATCAACTGGCGAGAGGTATCGGCAAGTTTCAGCGCAACACGGCCCCTCTCGTACGGGACGAACTCGCGCGCCTCGCCCGCGAGGGCCAGCGCCCCTCGCAGCTCTTCCTCACCTGCGCAGACTCCCGGCTGGTCACGAGCATGATCACCTCCAGCGGGCCGGGCGACCTCTTCACCGTACGGAACGTGGGCAATCTGGTTCCGCTGCCGGGTGAGGAGAGCGGGGACGACTCGGTGGCCGCGGCGATCGAGTACGCGGTGGAGGTTCTGCGCGTCCAGTCGATCACCGTCTGCGGGCACTCCGGCTGCGGTGCGATGCAGGCCCTGCTGAACAGCGCACCCGGACCGGACGCCTCCCAGAGCCCGCTGCGGCGCTGGCTGCGCCACGGGCGGCCCAGCCTGGATCGGATGGGCAGCCGCCGACACGCCTGGGCCCGGATCTCGGGCCGGCTGCCGGCCGACGCGGTCGAGCAGCTCTGCCTGACCAACGTGGTCCAGCAGTTGGAGCATCTGCGGGCGTACGAGTCGGTGGCCCGGCGACTCGCCGAGGGCACGCTGACGCTCCATGGGATGTACTTCCACGTCGGCGAGGCGCAGGCGTATCTGCTGGCCGGTCCGGACGAGCAGCACCGCTACGACGACGTCTTCGACCTCGTCCCGCCGTCCATCGCACCGGCCGACGACCGGGCCGCACCGACCGGGACCCGCGGCGGGCCGGCCGACGTACCGGCCGGAGCACCGGCCGAGGCGCTGTCCGGCGCACTCCCGGGCTCGCTCTCCGACGTCCTGGCCGCCCCGCCCACCGACGCGCCCGCCGACGCGCCCGCCGAGTGCGGCAGCCGGACGGCAGCGGCCGGGGACCGGCTCGCGCCGACCATGATCAAGAATCGGACGCGGGCTCGCGCGTCCTGAACCTTCCCTCCCTCACGTCCGTGAGACTGGGTGGCCCCTTCTTCCCACCGCTCGGGAAGGAGGGGCCACCGCACGCCCGCCGCCTCACAGGTCTAAACCAATCCCCTGGAGACTCTTGTCACCCGGGCGTCTGACTGATGAGCTATGACGCGGGACACATAGGCACATAGGACGCCCTGGGAAAGGGAGATGTCGTGAGCAACGAAAGCCTGGCCAACCTCTTGAAGGAAGAGCGGCGGTTCGCGCCGCCGGCCGAGCTGGCCGCGCACGCCAACGTGACGGCGGAGGCGTACGAGCAGGCCGCGGAGGACAGGCTTGGCTTCTGGGCCGAGCAGGCGAAGCGGCTCACCTGGGCCACCGCGCCGACGGAGACCCTCGACTGGTCGAACCCGCCGTTCGCCAAGTGGTTCGCCGACGGCACGCTCAACGTGGCGTACAACTGCGTCGACCGGCATGTCGAGGCGGGCAACGGCGACCGGGTCGCCATCCACTTCGAGGGCGAGCCGGGCGACAGCCGGGCCATCACCTACGCCGAGCTCAAGGACGAGGTCTCCAAGGCCGCCAACGCCCTGACCGAGCTGGGCGTCACCAAGGGCGACCGGGTCGCGATCTACCTCCCGATGATCCCCGAGGCCGTCGTCTCGATGCTGGCCTGCGCTCGCGTCGGCGCCGCGCACTCCGTGGTCTTCGGCGGCTTCTCCGCCGACGCGATCGCCACCCGCGTCGAGGACGCCGACGCCAAGCTCGTCATCACCGCCGACGGGGGCTACCGCCGCGGCAAGCCGAGCGCCCTCAAGCCCGCCGTGGACGAGGCCCTCACCCGCACCGACAAGGTCGGCAACGTCCTCGTCGTCCGCCGCACCGGCCAGGACGTGGCGTGGACCGAGGGCCGCGACGTCTGGTGGCACGACGTCGTCGCCCGCCAGTCGGCCGAACACACCCCCGAGGCGTTCGAGGCCGAGCACCCGCTCTTCATCCTCTACACCTCCGGTACGACGGGTAAGCCCAAGGGCATCCTGCACACCTCCGGCGGCTACCTCACCCAGGCGGCGTACACCCACCACGCCGTCTTCGACCTCAAGCCGGAGACCGACGTCTACTGGTGCACCGCCGACATCGGCTGGGTGACCGGCCACTCGTACATCACGTACGGTCCGCTGGCCAACGGCGCGACGCAGGTCATGTACGAGGGCACCCCGGACACCCCGCACCAGGGCCGCTTCTGGGAGATCATCCAGAAGTACGGCGTCACGATCCTCTACACGGCGCCCACCGCCATCCGTACGTTCATGAAGTGGGGCGACGACATCCCCGCCAAGTTCGACCTGTCGAGCCTGCGCGTGCTGGGTTCGGTCGGCGAGCCGATCAACCCCGAGGCCTGGGTCTGGTACCGCGAGCACATCGGCGCCGGCAAGACCCCGATCGTGGACACCTGGTGGCAGACCGAGACCGGCGCGATGATGATCTCCCCGCTGCCGGGCGTCACCGAGACCAAGCCCGGCTCCGCACAGCGTCCGCTGCCCGGCATCTCCGCCACCGTCGTCGACGACGAGGCGAACGAGGTGCCGAACGGAGGCGGCGGCTACCTGGTCCTCACCGAGCCGTGGCCCTCGATGCTGCGCACCATCTGGGGTGACGACCAGCGGTTCCTCGACACGTACTGGTCCCGCTTCGAGGGCAGGTACTTCGCCGGCGACGGCGCGAAGAAGGACGAGGACGGCGACATCTGGCTGCTCGGCCGGGTCGACGACGTCATGCTCGTCTCGGGTCACAACATCTCCACCACCGAGGTCGAGTCGGCGCTCGTCTCGCACCCGTCCGTCGCCGAGGCGGCGGTGGTCGGCGCGGCCGACGAGACGACCGGTCAGGCGATCGTCGCCTTCGTCATCCTGCGCGGTACGGCGAGCGAGGGCGAGGGGCTCGTCACGGAGCTGCGCAACCACGTCGGCGCGACGCTCGGCCCGATCGCCAAGCCGAAGCGGATCCTGCCGGTGGCGGAGCTGCCGAAGACCCGTTCCGGCAAGATCATGCGGCGACTGCTGCGCGACGTGGCGGAGAACCGGGAGCTCGGCGACGTGACGACGCTGACCGACTCCTCCGTCATGGACCTCATCCAGACGAAGCTCCCGAGCGCGTCCAGCGAGGACTGAGCCGCAGGCCCCTGTCGGCCGACAGCCCGCCCCACGTCGCGTGGGGCGGGCTGCCCTGCGTGCACCCCCCTCCGTGTCCACCACGGGCCGGAGCGCGGTTCTGTCCCTAGAGTGAGGGTCACCGGACACAATCCCCGCTCGTTAGGTAAAGTAAAGATCGCGTCAAAGACGTGACGGAAACACCTAGGTGCGCCGGGAAGTCTGGTCGGCATGTACTTTGTGCTGCCCAACCGACCGGAGGTCGCCGCCCGTGCCCGCACCCACCCCCACCGACCGCAGGTTCCTCGGCCGTCTGTCACTGCCCGAGCGACAGTTCGTGGCCGACGCACTGCGCGCCGAGACCGTCGGTGGCGTGCTCCTGCTCGTGGCCGCCATCGCCGCGCTCGTCTGGGCGAACAGCCCCGCCAGTGACAGCTACGCGACGGTACGGGACTTCCACATAGGCCCCGCCGCGCTCGGACTCGACCTCTCCATCCAGCACTGGGCGGCCGACGGCCTCCTCGCGATCTTCTTCTTCGTCGCCGGTATCGAGCTCAAGCGCGAGCTCGTCGCGGGCGAGCTGCGCGACCCCAAGGCCGCCGCGCTCCCCGTGATCGCCGCGCTCTGCGGCATGGCCGCGCCCGCGCTCGTCTACGTCCTGACCAACGCCATCGGCGGCGGCTCGATGGACGGCTGGGCCGTCCCGACCGCGACCGACATCGCCTTCGCACTCGCCGTGCTCGCCGTCATCGGCACCTCGCTGCCGTCGGCACTGCGCGCGTTCCTGCTCACGCTCGCCGTCGTCGACGACCTCTTCGCGATCCTGATCATCGCGGTCTTCTTCACCAGCGACCTGAACTTCGCCGCGCTCGGCGGTGCCGTCGCCGGCCTCCTCCTCTTCTGGCTGCTGCTGCACAAGGGCGTCCGCGGCTGGTACGTGTACGTTCCGCTCGCCCTGGTCGTCTGGGGCCTGATGTACAACAGCGGCGTCCACGCCACCATCGCCGGCGTCGCCATGGGCCTGATGCTGCGCTGCACCCGTCACGAAGGCGAGGAGCACTCCCCAGGCGAGCACATCGAGCACCTGATCCGGCCGCTCTCCGCGGGCCTGGCCGTGCCGCTGTTCGCACTCTTCTCCGCCGGGGTCACCGTCTCCGGAAAGTCCCTCGGCGACGTGTTCACCCAGCCCGTCACCCTCGGTGTCGTCCTCGGTCTGGTCGTCGGCAAGGCGGTCGGCATCTTCGGCGGCACCTGGCTGGCCGCCCGCTTCACCAAGGCATCACTCAACCCGGACCTGGCCTGGCCGGACGTCTTCGCCGTCGCCACCCTCGCGGGCATCGGCTTCACCGTCTCGCTCCTCATCGGCGAACTGGCCTTCGAGGGCGACGCGGTCCTGACCGGCGAGGTCAAGGCGGCCGTCCTGATCGGCTCGCTGATCGCGGCCCTGCTCGCCTCGGTCCTGCTCAAGCTGCGGGTACGCAAGTACCAGGCGCTGTGCGCCGAGGAGGACCGCGACGACGACCACGACGGCATCCCGGACGTGTACGAACAGGACAACCCGTCGTTCCACCTGAGGATGGCCGAGATCTACGACAGGAAGGCCGCCGAGCATCGCGAGCGCGCCCGACTGGCGGGGGCATCGAGCGATGACGGCGACAGTCCGGCATGATCTGAGGTCGGACCGTAGAAGAGAAGAGGGAGCAGCGATGAGCGACCCGGTCAACGGAGCCGAGCGCAGCCTCGGTCAGCTGGTCGCCTCGGCGACCGCCGAGATGTCCGCGCTGGTGCACGACGAGATCGCCCTGGCCAAGGCCGAGATCCGGCAGGACGTCAAGCGGGGTGCCCTGGGCAGCGTGATCAGCGTGGGTGCCATCACCATGCTCCTCTTCTCGCTGCCCATGCTGAGCTTCGCGCTCGCCTACGGCATCAACAGCTGGACCGGTGGCCACAACGGCGAGGGCGGCTGGAACCTCGCCTGGTGCTTCCTGCTCTCCTTCACGGCGAACGTGCTGCTCGCGGGGCTGCTCGGGCTGGTGGCCTACGCCAAGTTCAAGAAGGTCAAGCGGCCGGAGAAGTCCATCAACTCGGCCAAGCAGACGGCCGCGATCCTGCAGAACGCCAAGCCGCACCCCCGCCCCGAACGGGCGGCTCTGCCCGCCGCGGTCCAGGAGAAGGTCGCCGCTGTGGGACGCTCGTCCACATGACCGTCCCTGACAGCAGCAACGGCAGCGGCCCCGTCGGCAGCCCCGTACGGATCGACGGGCCCTGGACCCACCGCGATGTGGCCGCCAACGGCGCGCGCTTCCACATCGCCGAGATGGGCGACGGACCGCTCGTCCTGCTGCTGCACGGCTTCCCGCAGTTCTGGTGGACCTGGCGCCACCAGCTGCCTGCTCTCGCCGACGCCGGCTTCCGGGCCGTGGCGATGGACCTGCGCGGCGTGGGCGGCAGCGACCGTACGCCCCGCGGTTACGACCCCGCCAACCTGGCGCTCGACATCACCGGCGTCGTCCGTTCCCTGGGCGAACCGGACGCGGCGCTCGTCGGCCACGGACTGGGCGGATACCTCGCCTGGACCGCGGCCGTCATGCGGCCGAAGCTGGTGCGCCGCCTCGCGGTCTCCTCGATGCCGCACCCGCGCCGCTGGCGCTCCGCGATGCTCTCCGACTTCTCCCAGTCGCGCGCAGGATCGTACGTATGGGGGTTCCAGCGTCCCTGGCTGCCGGAGCGTCAACTCGTCGCGGACGAGGCGGCCCTGGTCGGCCGGCTGATCGAGGACTGGTCGGGCCCGGGACTGCCGGACGAGGAGGCGCTCGCCGTGTACCGGCGGGCGATGTGCATCCCGTCGACGGCGCACTGCTCGATCGAGCCGTACCGCTGGATGGTGCGGTCCATGGCGCGGCCCGACGGCATCCAGTTCAACCGGCGTATGAAGCGCCCGGTGCGGGTACCGACACTGCACCTGCACGGTTCGCTGGACCCGGCGATGCGGACGCGGAGCGCGGCCGGTTCGGGCGAGTACGTGGAGGCGCCGTACCGCTGGCGGCTCTTCGACGGCCTCGGGCACTTCCCCCACGAGGAGGACCCGAAGGCGTTCTCCTCGGAGCTCGTCAACTGGCTCAAGGACCCCGAGCCGGACCGGTGACGTACGGCCGTTCCACGAACGGCCATGTGCCCGGCGCATACTCCAATTGGCGGGCCCCCGGGCGGTTACCGACCTTGGGCCACGGGCAGACGTCGGGGTATGGGCTGGACGCACGACTACGGTGACACGGCACGCAACCGCCGCTCGGCCGCTGGGCCGAGCTCACACGAGAGGAGCGGTCCGCAGGAACAGGGCCGCTCACATCCGGTGCAGGACATCGGCATTCCGCGCATCCTGCGCCGCCGGGCCCGCTGGGTCTCGGCCCGGCTCAGGCACACCCGGGACTGATCGCGCCCCCCGGGACCGGGGAGAACGCGCCCGGTCCCGGGGGCGAACACCCGGACCGGGACCCACACCCGGACCGGGGCGAACACCCGGACCGGGGCGAACACCCAAACCGGACGCCCACCCGCCGCGGCGCACAGCGGCACAGCCGCCTACAGCGCGCATCCCTGGCTGTCGACCTGCTGTGTCGCCGCGCGGCCCTGGACGATGTCGTCCCGGATCTCGTCGACCGTCAGCGCGTAGCCGGTGTTCCTGTCGTCGAGCGAGCGGGCGAAGATCACGCCGGACACCTTGCCGTCCTCGGTGAGCAGCGGGCCGCCGGAGTTGCCCTGGCGGACCGTCGCGTACAGGGAGTAGACGTCCCTGCGGACCTCGCCACGGTGGTAGATGTCCGGGCCGTTGGCGCTGATACGGCCCCGGACGCGCGCCGAACGGATGTCGTACGAGCCGTTCTCGGGGAAGCCCGCGACGATCGCGCTGTCGCCGCTGCGGGCGTCCTCCTCGGTGAACTGCAGCGGCTCGACGTCCAGGTTGGGCACGTCCAGCACGGCGATGTCGCGCTGCCAGTCGTAGAGGACGACCTTCGCGTCGTACAGCTTGCCCTCGCCGCCGATCTGGACGGTCGGCTCGTCGACGCCGCCGACGACATGGGCGTTGGTCATGACCCGGCGGTCGGCGAAGACGAAGCCGGTTCCTTCGAGCACTTTGCCGCAACTCGGGGCCGTACCGACGACCTTGACGATGGAGCGCTTGGCCTGAGCGGCGACCGGGCTTCCGGCCAGCGCCGGGTCCGGCGGCCTGACTTCGGTGATGGGCTCGTTGGCGAACGGGCTGAAGACCTGGGGGAAGCCGTTCTGCGCCAGCGTCGAGGTGAAGTTCGTGAACCAGGTCGACGCCTGATCCGGCATCACCTGCTCGACGCCGAGCAGCACCTTGGAGCTGCGGACCTCCTTGCCGAGCGTGGGCATCGAGGTCCCGGCGAGGGCCGAGCCGAGCAGCCAGGCCACGAGGAGCATCGCGACCACGTTGACCAGCGCACCGCCGGTGGCGTCCAGGGCGCGCGCCGGCGTCCAGGTGATGTGCCGGCGCAGCTTGTTCCCGAGATGGGTGGTGAAGGCCTGGCCGACGGAGGCGCAGACGATCACGACGACCACGAAGACGACCGTCGCCGTGGTGGAGACCTCGGAGTGGTTCGTCAGCCAGTCCCAGACGACCGGGAGCAGGAGGACGGCGACGAGGCCGCCACCCAGGAAGCCGATGACCGACAGGATGCCGACCACGAATCCCTGGCGGTAACCGATGATCGCGAACCAGACGGCGGCGAGC
Source organism: Streptomyces sp. NPDC057271 (assembly GCF_042668715.1). NCBI lineage: Bacteria > Bacillati > Actinomycetota > Actinomycetes > Kitasatosporales > Streptomycetaceae > Streptomyces > Streptomyces sp. NPDC057271. The sequence goes on along the minus strand of NZ_JBHUYJ010000006.1, from coordinate 105,875 downwards.
AGCAACAGGATGTCCAGCACGTTCACCGTCAATAGCCTCGCAGTTTCGTCTTCGGTCGCCCCGGGCTCCGGGGGTTCAGCCTGTCATGAGCGCCAGTCGAGCGGGACCTGCCTGGCCCGGTCCCACGGCTGCTCCCAGCCGGCGTAGTGGAGGAGCCGGTCGATCACTCCGGCCGTAAAACCCCAGACCAGAGCGGATGCTACGAGGAACCCGGGGCCCTTGTGGCCGCTGGGGTGGACGGTGGTCGCGCGGTTGGCGGGGTCCGTGAGATCCGCCACGGGGACGGTGAAGACCCGGGCGGTCTCGGCGGGGTCGACGACCCCGACCGGGCTGGGGTTCCTCCACCAGCCGAGGACGGGGGTGACGACGAAGCTGCTGACCGGGATGTAGAGCTGGGGCAGGACGCCGAAGAGCTGGACGCCGGAGGGATCGACTCCGGTCTCCTCCTCGGCCTCGCGCAGGGCTGCCCGGAGCAGGCCTCCGTCGGCGGGATCGCCGTCCTCCGGGTCGAGGGCGCCGCCGGGGAAGGAGGGCTGACCGGCGTGGGAGCGCAACGAACCGGAGCGCTCCATCAGGAGCAGTTCGGGGCCGCGCTCGCCCTCGCCGAAGAGGATGAGGACGGCGGACTGGCGTCCGGCGCCGTTCGCGGGCGGCAGGAAGCGGCTGAGCTGCTCGGGCTGGACGGTGCGCGCCGCCCGGTCGACGGGGGCGAGCCAGTCGGGCAGGCCGTCCCGTCTGAGCAGCCCGCCGGTCCCCACGCCGTGGGTCGTCTGCCCGGTCTCTTCTTCCGTGCGCGTCATAGGCACCCCCGATGATTCACAACGCGATCCGTGCGTGGGTTCGTTCCCTCGGGCTCCGCCTCATTCGGCCCCCGGGGCCACACCGGGAGCGGGGGCGGCCGGGCGCCCGGGGTAGTCCGGGGGCGGGTTGAGGCGCTGGCCCGGGAAGCCGCCCTTCTCGTACTTCAGAAGCTTCGCCGCCTTCTCCGGGTCGGTCTCGCCCTCCCCGTACGCGGGGCAGAGCGGGGCGATCGGGCAGGCACCGCAGGCGGGCTTGCGGGCGTGGCAGATCCGGCGGCCGTGGAAGATCACGCGGTGCGAGAGCATCGTCCACTCGCTCTTCGGGAAGATCTCGGCGACCTCGGCCTCGATCTTCACCGGGTCGTCGCTCTCGGTCCACTTCCAGCGGCGCGCGAGGCGCATGAAGTGGGTGTCCACGGTGATGCCAGGCACGCCGTAGGCGTTGCCGAGGACGACGAAGGCGGTCTTGCGGCCGACGCCGGGCAGCTTGACCAGGTCGTCGAGGCGACCGGGGACCTCGCCGCCGAAGTCGTCCCTGAGGGCCGCGGCGAGGCCCATGATCGACTTGGTCTTGGCGCGGAAGAAGCCGGTGGGCCTGATCAGCTCCTCGACCTCCTCGGGGACCGCGGCGGCCAGGTCCTCGGGCGTCGGGTACGTCGCGAAGAGCGCGGGGGTGGTCTGGTTGACCCGCAGGTCGGTCGTCTGGGCGGAGAGGACCGTGGCGACGAGGAGCTCGAAGGGGTTCCGGAAGTCCAGTTCGGGATGGGCGTACGGGAAAACCTCGGCCAGCTCACGGTTGATCTTCCGGGCGCGGCGGACCATCGCGAGCCGGGACTCCGGTTTCGCGGCCTTCGGAGCGGGCTTGGAGACGGCCTTCGACACGGCCTTCGGAGCGGTCTTGGAGACGGCCTTCGACACGGCCTTCCGGGCCGGCTTCGCCGCAGAGGTCGCCGTGGCCTTCGCAGCCGGCTTCGCGGGCCGCTTTGCGGGCTTCTTGGCGGCCTTCACAGGGTCTTTCGTGGCATTCGTCCGCTTCGGCGTACCCTGTTCGCCCACAGCGGAATTACCCTTGGCCGACACTCTTCCAGCCCCCTTGGCCTGCGCTCTCACCGGCGAGTTGGACACCCGTCCAGCCTAAGCGCCACCACCGACATCCGCCCTGGGCATGGCCGATCACGACCCAATCGGGCCCCTGGCGTACGGAAGAGCGGTTCGGTACGTCAAACTTGTTGTGATTGATCGCACTGTTTTGTGCGTCCGGCATCATGGGATCAAGATCCCCTGAGCAGGTCGACATAGGAGAGAACTCGTGGACGACGTTCTGCGGCGCGCCCCGCTCTTCGCGGCGCTCGATGACGAGCAGGCCGCGGAGCTGCGCGCCTCGATGAGTGAAGCGACCCTCGCCCGTGGCGACGCGCTCTTCCACGAGGGAGACCCCGGCGACCGCCTGTACGTGGTCACCGAGGGCAAGGTGAAGCTCCACCGCACGTCCCCCGACGGCCGCGAGAACATGCTCGCCGTCCTCGGCCCGGGCGAGCTGATCGGCGAGCTGTCCCTCTTCGACCCGGGCCCGCGCACCGCCACCGCGACCGCGCTGACCGAGGTCAAGCTGCTCGGCCTCGGCCATGGCGACCTCCAGCCCTGGCTGAACGCCCGCCCCGAGGTGGCCACCGCCCTGCTGCGCGCGGTCGCCCGTCGGCTCCGCAAGACCAACGACCAGATGTCCGACCTGGTCTTCTCCGACGTGCCGGGCCGTGTCGCCCGTGCGCTCCTCGACCTGTCGCGCCGCTTCGGCGTGCAGTCCGAGGAAGGCATCCACGTCGTCCACGACCTCACCCAGGAGGAGCTGGCCCAGCTGGTCGGCGCCTCCCGCGAGACGGTCAACAAGGCCCTCGCGGACTTCGCCCAGCGCGGCTGGCTCCGCCTGGAGGCCCGCGCCGTGATCCTGCTGGACGTCGAGCGCCTCGCGAAGCGTTCGCGCTAGCTCGCAGCAGCCGGCGCACGGCAGCCGACTCGCAGCAGCCGATTCCGGCGGCGACTCCCGCGGCGACTCCGTACGTACGAGAAAGGCCGCCTGGTCCATGACCGGGCGGCCTTTCTCGTACGCCAGGGACGACTACCGCTTCGTACCGTCCACGATCAGCGGGGTGCCGCTGCCGGAGCCGCACGGAACCGCGTACACCGGGTTCTTCGCCGCGGCCTCCTTGTAGGCGTCGATGCACTGGTTCATCAGGACCTTGTCGGTCAGCGAGTCGTTGAGGATCTTGTTGGCACGGGCGATGCCCTCGGCCTCGATACGGCGCCGGTCGGCCTCCGCCTTGGCCGTACGGGACGCCTCGGTGGCGCGCTCGGTCGCCTGCTGCTGCTGGATCTTGCGGTCGATCTGGTCCTGCAGGGCAGCCGAGGGCTTCACGTTGCGCAGGTTGACGGCCGTGACGTCGATCCCGCGGGGCGCGAGGCGCTCCTTGATGAGCGTGCCGATCTCGGCGTTGATCTTCTCGCGGTCGGTCGCGTAGCCCTGCTCGCTCGTGTGGCGGGCGAAGACGTTACGGACGATCTCCCGGCTGTCCGGGTAGACCAGGCGCTGCTGGATGGCCTCCTCGCTGCCCGCGAGCCGGTACAGCTCGACCGCCTTGGCCGGCGTGACCGCCCACTTCACGGTCACCTCCACCTCCATCACGCCGCCCTGCGAGGAGCGGACCTCGACCACGTCCTTGTCGGAGAGGTTGAGGTCGACGGGGCGGGTGGAGAAGGTCGTGACATCGGTGAAGGGCGACTTCACGTGCAAACCCGAGGTCATCGGCGAGCCCACCCTGCCGAACGCGACCGGGACGCCGACCTCGTACGCGCTCACCACGTACGTCATGCTGACGATCAGCGAGAAGGCACCCGCGATGACGGCGCCGAGCGCACCGAGCTTCAGCCCCTTCGAATCGCTGGAGCGGGCGACGAAGAAGAGCACCACTGCCGCGATGAGCAGCAGGATGGCTATGACGAACATGGGCGTTCCCCCCGAGGGACGGTCTGCAGCGGCAAAGTAAGCGGAGCGTAAGACAAGGACCCGCGCGCCCTCGACGGTGGGGTCAGATCAGTCCGTGCTCCCGCAGGTACTGCAGCTGGGCCCGTACGGAGAGTTCGGCGGCGGGCCACAGCGAGCGGTCCACGTCCGCGTAGACATGGGCGACGACCTCCGAGGGGGTCCGGTGACCGTTCTCGACGGCCGTCTCGACCTGGGCGAGACGGCCGGCCCGGTGCGCGATGTAGAACTCCACCGCCCCCTGGGCGTCCTCCAGGACCGGCCCATGGCCCGGCAGCACGGTGTGGACGCCGTCGTCGACCGTGAGCGAGCGCAGCCGGCGCAGCGAGTCCAGATAGTCGCCGAGGCGCCCGTCGGGATGGGCCACCATCGTCGTGCCGCGCCCCAGGATCGTGTCGCCCGTCAGGACGGCGCGGTCGGCGGGGAGATGGAAGCAGAGCGAGTCGGAGGTGTGGCCGGGCGTCGGTACGACCCGCAGCTCCAGACCGCCGACCGTGACGACGTCCCCGGCGGCCAGCCCCTCGTCGCCCAGCCGCAGCGCCGGGTCCAGAGCCCGCACATGAGTCCCGGTCAGCTCGGCGAACCGGCCGGCGCCCTCGGCGTGGTCCGGGTGGCCGTGCGTGAGCAGGGTGAGCGCGACCCGCTTGCCCAGCTCGGCCGCGGTCTCGACGACCCGCGTCAGGTGGCCGTCGTCGAGCGGGCCGGGGTCGATGACGACGGCGAGGTCGGAACCGGGCTCGGAGACGATCCAGGTGTTCGTGCCGTCCAGGGTCATCGCGGACGGGTTCGGCGCGAGGACGTTGACGGCGCGGGCGGTGGCGGGCCCGGAGAGGACTCCGCCCCGGGGCTGCCCGGGCAGTGCGGCCGCGTCGCTCACCGCGCACCTCCGGGCCCCGGAGCCGGCCCCGCGCCCGGAGTCCCGGGATCCGGGCCCGGAGTCCCCGGGTCCACTCCCGGCGTCCCCGGATCCGCACCCGGCGTCCCGGGAGTCGCACCCGGAGCGGCGCCCCCGGCCTGATCCGTCGGGATGTGCTTGGTGAACTCGTCGTGGCCCGGCCAGCTCAGGATCAGCTCGTCCCCCTCCAGGCGCGCCTGCGCCAGTACGGGGGTGAGGTCCTGGCCCGCTGCCGCCGCCAGCGCCTCGGCGGCCGAACCGAAGTGCGTGAGCGCGCGCAGGGTCGAGATGGTCGGCGGCATCATCGTCAGCTCGCCCCGGTCGTAACCGGCCGCCGCCTCCGCCGGGCGGATCCAGACCGAAAGGTCGGCCTCCGACGAGGCGATGGGGGTCTCCCCTGCTCGAGCGGAGTCGAGAGCCTGGGTGAGGGTCCGCTGGCCGGCCGGCAGGGCGGCCACGAAGAACCAGGTGTCGTACCGCCGCGGCTCGAACTCCGGCGTGATCCAGCGCGCCCACGCGCCGAGCAGGTCCGAGCGCAGCACGAGACCGCGCCGGTCGAGGAAGTCGGCGAAGGACAGCTCGTGGGCGACCAGCGCCTCCCGGTCCTTCTCCCAGTCCTCGCCGGTGGTGTCCCCGATCACGGAGTCGGGGGTCTCCCCGGCGAGCAGCACGCCCGCCTCCTCGAACGTCTCGCGCACGGCGGCGCAGACGATCGCCTGAGCCTGTGCCGTACCCGTGACGCCCAGACGCTCGGCCCAGGTCTCCAGGGAGGGTCCGGCCCAGCGCACCAGATGCTCGTCGCGTGGATCGACGCCGCCGCCGGGATAGGCGTACGCGCCGCCCGCGAAGGCCATGGAGGCGCGACGGCGCAGCATGTGGACGCTCGGCCCCTCCGTACCGTCGCGCAGCAGCAGGACCGTGGCGGCCCGCTTGGGGGTCGCGGGGGTGAGCTCGCCCGCGGCGAGAGCGCGGATGCGGTCGGGCCATTCCCGTGGGTACCACTGACCATTCGACATGGCCGGATGGTATGCGCAACTACCCGGATGCACGAGAGCCGGTTCCCCCGGGACGGGAGAACCGGCTCTGCGTCCGGCGTTCGGCGGTCAGTCCTGGACGAGCTCCACCTGGACCTCGACCTCGACCGGGGCGTCGAGCGGGAGCACGGCCACGCCCACGGCGCTGCGCGCGTGCACGCCCTTGTCGCCGAGGACCGCGCCGAGCAGCTCGCTGGCGCCGTTGACGACGCCCGGCTGCCCGGTGAAGTCGGCGGCCGAGGCGACGAAGCCGACGACCTTCACGACCCGCTTGATCCGGTCCAGGTCACCCGCGACCGACTTCACGGCCGCGAGCGCGTTCAGCGCACAGGTGGCGGCGAGCTCCTTGGCCTCCTCGGCGGTGACCTCGGCGCCGACCTTGCCGGTCAGCTGGAGCTTGCCGGCCACGATCGGGAGCTGGCCCGAGGTGTAGACGTACACACCGGACCGGACGGCCGGCTGGTAGGCGGCCAGCGGCGGCACGACCTCCGGCAGGGTCAGGCCCAGCTCGGCGAGCTTCGCCTCGACGGCGCCCTTCGCGGCTCCGCTCATCAGGACTTCTCCCGCTTCAGGTAGGCCACGAGCTGCTCGGGGTTGTTCGGCCCGGGGACGACCTGGACGAGCTCCCACCCGTCCTCGCCCCAGGTGTCCAGAATCTGCTTCGTCGCGTGCACGAGAAGGGGCACGGTCGCGTATTCCCACTTGGTCATGGAGCCGACTGTATCCGCTGCCACAGGCAGCCTCCTGCTTAGCCGGCCGCTCCAGTGGTTAGGCTCGAAGGCGTGAGCAGGCTCCAGGTCGTCAGCGGCAAGGGCGGTACCGGTAAGACGACGGTCGCCGCCGCACTCGCGCTCGCCCTCGCCACGGAGGGCAAGCGGACCCTTCTCGTCGAGGTCGAAGGCAGGCAGGGCATCGCGCAACTCTTCGAGACGGAGGCGCTTCCGTACGAGGAGCGCAAGATCGCCGTCGCCCCGGGCGGCGGCGAGGTCTTCGCGCTGGCCATCGACGCCGAGCGCGCCCTGCTCGACTACCTCCAGATGTTCTACAAGCTGGGCAGCGCGGGCCGGGCCCTGAAGAAGCTCGGTGCGATCGACTTCGCGACGACGATCGCCCCCGGCGTCCGGGACGTGCTGCTGACGGGCAAGGCCTGCGAGGCGGTCCGCCGGCGCGAGAAGCACGGCGGCTACACCTACGACCACGTGATCATGGACGCGCCTCCGACCGGGCGGATCACCCGCTTCCTCAACGTGAACGACGAGGTCGCGGGCCTCGCCCGGATCGGCCCGATACACAATCAGGCGCAGGCCGTGATGCGGGTCCTGAAGTCCCCGGAGACGGCCGTGCATCTGGTGACCCTGCTGGAGGAGATGCCGGTCCAGGAGACCGCGGACGGCATCGCGGAGCTGTGCGCGGCCGAACTGCCGGTGGGCGGCGTCATCGTGAACATGGTCCGTCCGCACGTCCTCGACGAGGCGGCGGTACGGGCGGCCTCCGGCGACCACCGGGACGCGGTGGCGCGGACCCTCGCCGCGGCCGGTATCCGCGGAGGTACGAAGCTGGTCGAACCGCTCCTGGAGCAGGCGGCCGAGCACGCGCAGCGGGTGGAACTGGAGCGCGAGCAGCGGGCGGTGCTCATGGAGCTGGGTGTACCGGCCTACGAGCTGCCGTTCCTGGGGGACGGGGCGGACATCGCGGGCCTGTACCGGCTGGCGAAGGACCTGCGGAAGCAAGGGGTGGGCGTGTGACGGATTCGGTGAACGCAGCGGCGAACGATCTGGACTCCGTGCCCGTCCTGCACCTGGATCCGCTCATCGACGACCTGGGCACACGCATCATCGTCTGCTGCGGCGCGGGCGGTGTCGGCAAGACGACGACGGCGGCGGCGCTCGGCGTACGGGCGGCGGAGCGGGGCCGCAGGGTCGTCGTCCTGACGATCGACCCGGCGCGGCGGCTCGCGCAGTCGATGGGGATCGACTCGCTGGACAACGTGCCGCGCAGGGTGGACGGGATCAAGGCGTCCGGGGACGGACAGCTGCACGCCATGATGCTCGACATGAAGCGGACCTTCGACGAGATCGTCGAGGCGCACGCGGACGCCGAGCGGGCCCGGGCGATTCTGGAGAACCCTTTCTACCAGTCCCTTTCGGCCGGTTTCGCCGGTACGCAGGAGTACATGGCGATGGAGAAGCTCGGGCAGCTGCGGGCCCGGGACGAGTGGGACCTGATCGTGGTCGACACTCCGCCGTCGCGTTCCGCGCTCGACTTCCTGGACGCGCCGAAACGGCTCGGGTCCTTCCTGGACGGGAAGTTCATCAAGCTGCTGATGGCCCCGGCGAAAATGGGCGGCCGGGCGGGGATGAAGTTCCTCAACGTCGGCATGTCGATGATGACGGGAACGCTGGGAAAGCTGCTCGGGGGTCAGTTCCTCAAGGACGTGCAGACCTTCGTGGCCGCCATGGACACCATGTTCGGCGGCTTCCGGACCCGGGCGGACGCGACGTACAAGCTGCTCCAGGCCCCGGGCACGGCGTTTCTCGTGGTCGCGACGCCGGAGCGGGACGCGCTGCGCGAGGCGGCGTACTTCGTGGAGCGGCTGGCGGCGGAGGAGATGCCGCTGGCCGGGCTCGTTCTCAACCGCGTCCACGGCAGTGGTGCGGCCCGGCTCTCGGCCGAGCGCGCGCGGGCCGCGGCGGAAAATCTTGACGAGGGGCGCATTGTGGATCAGGGCGCCGGGAAGACTGGACTGCGTGGCTCCCGGGCCACTGCACCCGAGTCGGACGCCGAGTCGTCCGACACCGCGACCGCCGCCGGAACCACCAGCACGAGCACGACGCCGAGCACGACCGTCGGCACAAGCACAAGCACGACCCCGAGCATGACCCCGAGCACTGCCGACGCACGTTCTTCCCACGCCGAGGCTGCCCCCACAGCCGACGACGACGTAGCCTCCATCCAGCAGCTGACCGCCGGCCTGCTCCGTCTCCATGCCGAGCGGATGCAGGTGCTCACGCGCGAGCAGCGCACGCGCGACCGGTTCACGGCGCTCCACCCCGAGGTGGCTGTCGCCGAAGTCGCCGCCCTGCCCGGCGACGTCCACGATCTGGCAGGGCTTCGGGCCATCGGTGACCGGCTCACGGCCGGCCGTATGCGATCGGCCTGACCGGAGGCGGGTTACCGACGCCCGGTCATCCCACCGCCGCGTACGCCTCGTACGTCGCGTCGTCCTCCATCGCCACGGGCAGCAGGCCCGCTCCCCGCTCGTACTCCGTGCGCGCGGTCTCCAGCAGTCGCCGCCACGAGGTGACGGTCGGCCGTCGGCGCAGCAGGGCACGGCGCTCGCGCTCCGTCATGCCGCCCCACACGCCGAACTCCACGCGGTTGTCGAGCGCGTCGGCCAGGCACTCGGTCCGCACCGGACAGCCGGTGCACACCGCCTTGGCTCTGTTCTGCGCCGCTCCCTGCACGAAAAGTTCATCCGGATCGGTAGTGCGGCAGGCCGCCTGCGCACTCCAGTCAGCTACCCAGCCCATACCGGCGCCGTCCTCTCCCGAATCGAGGCTCCCCCACGGCGGTAGCGGCATATTCACCGCTGCCAGTTGGTGACGTTACGGAAGGTGGGCACAGCGCAACACCCCCTTCGGGCCCAATCTTGAATGGTCCGAACGGACTATGCGTACGCGGCAGATCACCCAGGGGAGTGACCGATGGACATACGAGTCCAAACCGGCGAACCGGTACAGTTCGCCCGGCTGTGACGGAGTCACATGGGGCGTCGAGTGACGCACGGGGCGGAATCGGGCATGACTTCCCCAGGTTCGGGTCCAAGGGAGTTCCTGCCGATGTCACGCCCGGGCCTTGATGCTGAACCACACTGCTGTGACAGTTGGGAGCAGCTTAGGCCAAGGCATATACGTGTGTCCGGCGAATAGCGGCGCAGGTCCCCGGGCCGCTCGGATGTCACGGTCTGGTACGCGAACGCTCCGAGACGCCCCCGCTCCTGCGGAACGCCGGTCACTACGGATTAGGCTGCCCCTCATGGCAAAGAAGCGCTCGGGCGGAGGTCTGACCGGGACCCAGCAGGCCGCCAAGTTCCTCGGTGTCAGTGTGCTCTCCGGAGCCGTGCTGGCGGGCATCGCCCTGCCCGCGGCCGGAGCACTGGGGCTCGCGGCGAAGGGCACGGTCGAGGGGTTCGACGAGATCCCGTCCAACCTGAAGACACCACCGCTGAGTCAGCGCACCACCATCCTCGACTCCGAGGGCGGCACCCTCGCCACCGTGTACTCGCGCGACCGGAAGGTCGTGCCGCTGGAGAAGATCTCCCCGTACATGCAGAAGGCGATCGTCGCGATCGAGGACTCGCGCTTCTACGAGCACGGGGCGATCGACCTCAAGGGCGTGCTGCGCGCGATCAACCGCAACGCCCAGTCGGGCGGCGTGTCCGAGGGCGCGTCCACGCTCACCCAGCAGTACGTGAAGAACGTCTTCGTCGAGGAGGCCGGTGACGACCCCGAGAAGGTCGCCCAGGCCACCCAGCAGACCATCGGCCGCAAGGTCCGCGAACTGAAGTACGCGATCCAGGTCGAGGAGGAGCTGGGGAAGAAGAAGATCCTCGAGAACTACCTCAACATCACCTTCTTCGGTCAGCAGGCCTACGGCGTCGAGGCGGCGTCCCAGCGCTACTTCTCCAAGCGCGCAGCCGACCTCAAGGTGGAGGAGGCCGCGATGCTGGCCGGCCTCGTCCAGTCGCCGAGCCGCTACGACCCGGTCAACGACCTCCAGGAAGCCACCAAGCGCCGCAACGTGGTGCTCCAGCGGATGGCCGACGTGAAGGACATCAGCCAGGCGGAGGCGGACCGGGCCATGGCCACGCCGGTCAAGCTGAAGGTGAAGGCCCCGAAGAACGGCTGCATCACCGCCGTCGACGGCGCCGGCTTCTTCTGCGACTACGTACGCAAGACGATCCTCACCGACCCGGTCTTCGGCAAGACGGTCGAGGAGCGGCAGAAGCTGTGGAACCTCGGCGGACTGACCGTCCGGACCACGCTCGACCCGCGTGCGCAGGAGGCGGCCAACAAGGCGGCCGTCGCGAAGATCAACGAGGACGACAAGGTCGCCGCCTCGGTCGTCCAGGTCCAGCCGGGCAGCGGCAAGATCCTCTCGATGGGCCAGTCGCGTCCGTACGGCCTGGACCAGAAGCAGCACCAGACCACGCTCAACCTGGCCGTCGGCAGCAAGATGGGCGGCACCACGTACGGCTTCCAGGTCGGTTCGACGTTCAAGCCGATCACGGCGGCTGCGGCCCTGGAGAAGGGGCTGAGCCCGGCGCAGAGCTTCTCCACCGGAGCCCAGATCAACGTGCCCGAGAACTCGTACACGCGCTGCGACGGCAAGCCGGCGGGGTACGCCAACTGGGAAGTCAACAACGAGCTCAAGTCCGAGACCGGCACCTGGGACATGACGAGCGCGCTCGGCAAGTCCATCAACACGTACTTCGCCAAGCTGGAGCAGATGGCCGGCCTGTGCGAGACGATCACGATGGCGAAGAAGGTCGGGTACGAGCGGGAGCTGGGCAAGAAGGTCAAGCAGAGCCCCTCGATCACGCTCGGCTCGGTCGAGGCCACCCCGCTCGACATGGCGGCTGTCTACGCCACCTTCGCCAACCGCGGCACGTACTGCACCCCGATCGCCATCGAGTCGATCAAGACCGCCGACGGCGAGAAGCTGAAGGTGCCCCGGACCGAGTGCTCGCGGGCGATGAGCGAGCGCACGGCCGACACCATCAACCAGATGCTGAAGGGCGTCGTCGAGGACGGCACCGGTACGAAGGCGGGTCTGAGCGACCGCGACAACGCCGGCAAGACGGGAACGACGAACGACCGCAAGGACGCCTGGTTCGTGGGGTACACCCCGAACCTGTCCACCGCGGTGTGGGTCGGTGACGACGTCGGCGAGAAGCAGTCGATGTACAACATCACCATCGGCGGCGAGTACTACGGCAAGGTCTGTGGTGGCTGCCTCCCGGGCCCGATCTGGAAGATCGCGATGACCGGGGCGCTGAACGCCTCCGAGACTCCCTCCTTCGCCCCCATCTCCGTACCGCGTGGCGAGAAGCCCGAGGACAAGGAGAAGGAGAAGGAGAAGCCCAAGCCGGGTGACGACGAGAAGCCCGGGCGGGACAAGCCCGGCTTCCCGGAGATCACCCTCCCGCCGGACCTGATCGGCGGCGGGAGCAGCCGCGGAGGCGGCAACGGCGGCGGCAACGGCCGCTAGGACGGCCGGCAGGACATGACCGAGGGCGCCTCCCCGCACCGGGGAGGCGCCCTCGGTCGTTCGTCGTCGGCCGTCCGGGCGGACGGTCAGCCCGCGAGCAGCTTCTTCACGACGGCGGCGACACGCCCGCCCTCGGCCCGGCCCGCGACCTTCGGGTTCACGATCTTCATGACGGCACCCATGGCGCGCGGGCCCTCGGCTCCGGCGCCCGCGGCCTCGGCGACCGCCGCGGCGACGATCTGCTCCAGCTCGTCGTCGCCGAGCTGCTTCGGCAGGTACGCGTCGAGGATCACGCCCTCCGCCTTCTCGCGCTCGGCCGACTCGGCACGACCGCCCTGGGCGAAGGCCTCGGCGGCCTCACGGCGCTTCTTCGCCTCCTTGGCGATCACCTTCTGCACCTCGTCGTCGGAGAGCTCGCGCTTGGTCGTGCCCGAGACCTCCTCCTTGGTGATCGCGGTGAGAGTGAGGCGCAGCGTCGAGGAGCGCAGCTCGTCGCGCTCCTTGATGGCGGCGTTGAGGTCGTCCTGAAGCTTGGCCTTGAGCGTGGTCATGTCCCCAAGTGTGTCAGGTGCCATGGCCGGACCGCCCGCGCATTTCCGCCCATCGGGTCTGCGACGATGGGGGGATGCGCGCACGGTACGGGATCCCCCTGAAGATCACGGCAGGTCTCACGGCGACGGCCGCGGCCGGACTCGTCTACGCGGCGGGCTTCGAAGCCCGCTCGTTCCGGCTGCGCCGGGTGACGATCCCGGTGCTCCCGCGCGGGATGCGGGACCTGCGGGTCCTTCAGGTCTCCGACATCCACATGGTGTGCGGGCAGCACAAGAAGCGGAAGTGGCTGCAGTCGCTCGCGGGGCTGCGCCCGGACTTCGTCGTGAACACCGGCGACAACCTCTCGGACACCGAGGCGGTCCCGGAGGTCCTGGACGCGCTCGGGCCGCTGATGGACTTCCCGGGCGTGTACGTCTTCGGCTCCAACGACTACTACGGGCCGCGGCTGCGCAACCCCGCGCGCTACCTGCTGGAGAAGGCCCAGGGTCGCCACGGCCTCAACGGCAACAAGCCGGTGGTGGGCGCGGTGCACAACCCGTGGGAAGGGCTGCGGGACGCCTTCGACGAGGCGGGCTGGGTGAACCTGACCAACACCCGCGGCCGACTGAAGCTGTCCGGCCTGGACCTGGCCTTCACCGGCCTGGACGACCCGCACATCAAGCGGGACCGGTACGAGCGGGTGGCCGGCGGCCCGGACCGGTCCGCGGACTTCTCGATGGCCGTGGTGCACGCCCCGTACCTGCGGACGCTCGACGCGTTCACGGCGGACGACTACGGGCTGATCCTGGCGGGCCACACGCACGGCGGCCAGCTGTGCGTCCCCTTCTACGGCGCGCTGGTGACCAACTGCGACCTGGACACGGACCGGGTGAAGGGCCTCTCCACCCACACGGTGGACGGCCGGACCTCGTTCCTGCACGTCTCGGCGGGCTGTGGCACGAACCGCTTCACCCCGGTCCGCTTCGCCTGCCCCCCGGAGGCGACACTGCTGACCCTGACCGCCCGCGACTGACGGCCCTGGGCACCCCGCCCGACCTGCGGCGCGGTGCCGCGAAAACCGGATTTCGTCTCAGGGCGCGGGTGGGCTAAAGTAATCGATGTCGCCGCGACGTGAAGAACAGAGCAGTGACATCGGGGTGTAGCGCAGCTTGGCAGCGCGCTTCGTTCGGGACGAAGAGGTCGTGGGTTCAAATCCCGCCACCCCGACAGAGTAAGACCAGATCAGGGGCCTGATTCGAGAAATCGAATCAGGCCCCTGACTGGCTTTGTAGATCGTTTGGGAGAAATCTGGGAGACGATCTTGGTCGGGGTCTCCCAGGAGGAGGCACTGTGGGGAGTGGGTGGCACGGCCGTGACCTCCGATCCTCCTGCGCGTTCGTGAATCGCCCCCTCCCACCGGCCGGAAACGTGCTTCGCCCCCAGGACCGCAGGACGACATGGTTCGCAGCCCGTTAGGATCACCGCCCATGGCCGCTCGACTCTCCGCGAACAGCTCCGACCACGCCCCCCCGGGCTCGAGCGCTCGCACGGCACATCCGGTCTCTGCGCGAGGAGCGCGGATGGTCGGTGGAGCGTCTCGCCAAAGAGGCCGGAGTCGGCATGAGTACCCTCCGGCGGCTGGAGAGCGAGGGAGCGATCCAGCCGAGTTTCTTCACGGTGGGCGACATCGCGGAAGCGCTGAACGTGCCACTGGAGGAGCTCTTCCGGCAGGCGAGGCCGGTTCCCGGGCTCTGGTCCGCCGGGTACGAGGGGCGCGACATCGATTCGTTCGTCTCCTCCCTGCTGGACTGCGACATCCAGGTGGTGGCCGACGTCCGGCTCACCCCGATCAGTCGTAAGCCCGGCTTCAGCAAGACACGGCTGGGCAACGCGCTAGCCGAGGCCGGCATCGAGTACACGCACCTGCGCGCGCTGGGGAACCCGAAGGAGAACCGGGCTCCGTTCTGGGACGGTCGCGTGAGTGTGGGACGTGCCCGGTTCCGCAGTGTGCTGCGGTCGGACGAGGCACAGACGGATCTCGATCGCCTGGCCGAGCACGCCGCGCAGTCCCGCGTGGCTGTGCTGTGCTTCGAGAAGGACGAGGAGCGCTGCCACCGCAAGGTCGTCCTGGACACGGTCCGCAAGCGGGCCGCGGTGGACGTGCGGCCGCTGACCTGATCCCGGCGAAACCTCAATGTCGTCGGTCTTGACCGGCGGCTGCCACTCCTTTCTCCTCTGAACCTGGGCGATTCATAGGAGGAGGGGGACAGCATGGCCGGCGACCGGCAGCGCGCAAGGATCATGATCACGGTCAAGACGTATCCGGAGCTGTCGTCGAAGTACCGCGAGACGAGCTGTGTCGCCGGGATCCGGCTGGACCAAGGACGCCCGCAGCATGTGCGGCTCTTCCCGGTCCCGTTCCGACTGCTGGAGCAGAGCGCCCAGTTCACGAAGTACTCGATCATCGAGGTCGACGTCCGCCCGCACCACGGAGACAGACGCCCCGAGAGCCTGCGGCCCGACCTCGAAACGCTGGAAGTCATCGAGCAGCTTCCGACATCCGACGGCTGGAAGCGGCGCTATTCGTACGTCGAGCCCCTCGTCGCGCGTTCGCTCTGCGCCATCAAGCGCGACCAGGAGACCAACGGGACCTCGCTCGGCATCTTCCGGCCGACGGAGATCACCGACTTCCGGCTGACGGAGGCAGAACCGTGGCCCGCCGGGAAGGCCGCCCTCGCGGATCAGTTGGACCTGTTCGACCAGGACCTGCGGCGGCTGGAGTGGGTGCCATTCGAGTTCCGGTACCGGTTCCGCTGCGCGGACGACGCCTGCACGGGGCACGACATGGGGCTGAAGGACTGGGAGGCCGGCGAGTCCTACCGGAAGTTCCGGCGCACCTATGGCGGAACAGGCCGTCCTGGACAAGCTGCGCGAGCGGTGGTTCGAGCGCATGGTCACCCCGGATCGGGCGGTCCACTGCTTCGTCGGCAACATCGCTGCGCATCCACGAACGTTCATGCTGTTGGGGCTCTTCTACCCCCAGCGGAAGGTCGTCGACTTCGTCCAGGACGACCTGTTCTCCGTATAGACGGTGCGGGCGTCAGGCAGCTGTGAGAAGGCGGTCCAGCACGCGTACCGGCGAGCGAGGACACATCGCGCGGCGGGCCGCGAGGGCTATCTCCCACTGCTCGGTGAGACCGAGCATGAGGCGCTTGCGCATGCCCGGGGTCACGTGTGCTCGGGTGCAGGCCCTTGGCCCGGTGTCGTGCGAGACTACCAACTCGCCTGCGAGGCGGACCCCCACGGCCACGGGGCCTGGATGATGCGCGCCCTCGCCCACCAGGCCCTCAGCCTCAAGCAGCCCCACCACTGCGTCGACCTCGTCGAAGGCGCCCTCCGGGCTGGACTCGGCCACGTCGACGGCCAGACCGAGGCCCTCCTCCACATCACCCACGCCCGCGCCTACGCCGCCGTGAACGAAAGCCCCTTGGCCGCGCGCGCCCTGCTTGCCGCTGAGGACGCCCTCCTACGAGACGATGGCCCCCAGCCCAGCTACTCCCGTGTGAGCGGCCCCGCCGCCGGCACCGTGGCCAGCCACACAGCCCGCACCCTCACCGACCTCGCCGACCACATCGGCACCGAGCAGCAGCACCGCGACGCCCTCACCCGCTGGGACCCCGAGAAGTACAAGCGCGTTCATGCCCTCACCCACGCCGACCTTGGCGACAGCCTCGCTGCCCAGGCTCGCGCCGACGAAGCGGTCGCCGCCTGGACCCAGGCCCTGGTCCTCATGGAGGGCATGACCTCAGATCGCACCCGCAAGGCGATCTCCTCGATCCGCTCCACCCTCGCGGTCTACCAGCGGCGCAAGGTGCCCGGCGCCGCCGATCTCGCCCGCCGTGCACGCGAGGCCCTCGCCTAACATGCCCAACAACCCGCCCGACGAAGGGAACCCCGTGGCCCAGCAGACCGACGACCGCTCCCAAGCCCTCAAGCCGGCGCTCGACTCGATGACCCTGCTGGTCGCCGCCGTCATCGTCCACGACAAGGCCACCAACTGCGTCGTCCTCCTCCAGCGCAGCCAGAACGCCAAGTTCGCCCAGGGCATGTGGGACCTCCCCGTCGGCAAGAGCGAACCGGGCGAGCCCATCACCGAGACCGCGGTCCGCGAGCTCTACGAGGAGACGGGCCTCACGGTGAAGCCCGAGTCCCTCAAAGTCGCCCATGTCATCCACGGCGCGTGGGGCGTCGAAGCCCCCAACGGCTTCCTCACCGTCGTCTTCGCCGCCCACGAATGGACCGGCGAACCCGAGAACCGCGAACCTCGCAAGCACGCCCAGGTCCGCTGGATCGACGCCGACGCCATCCCTGAAGCCTTCGTCGACACCACCGCCAGCGCCCTCCACCGCTACCTCACCGACGGGCCACAGGTCTCCTTGGACGGCTGGAAGTAGTCTGGCTCGCACGGTCCCGGCGGAACCGCTCAGGAGAGCTCTGACATCGGCCATGGTCGGATCCGCCCCTCTACGGGGGAGCTGGCACGGCCCCATCGTGGGTCTCCTGACTGGGTGTCATGTCGAGCGGGCCGTCAATTCACGGTATTCCCGACGCACGGGCACCTGCTTGTCATGGCATTCGCCTACCCATGGACCGGAAGTGCCCGGACCGTTGTCCGCGCTCGCTCAGCTCTGGTCGGGCGCGAGCCCGGTGGTGAGTGCCGTGCCCTTCTGCAGGGCCGGAGCGGCTCGACGCTTCGGGTCGGGCGCTGTGGACGCGTCGGGCCGGCCCTGCGACGGTACGGAACCGGGTCCCGCGGCTCGGCCGGGCGCCGGCTGCCGCACCCTCGTGCGCCGCGTCGCGCGCCGCCACAGGTGAGGCAGGAACGTGTAGAAGCGGTCGGGCAGGAACACGGCGTCCGCAACGATCATCGCCCCGGAGAAGAGGGGCAGCCCCATGAGTACGGCGATGCCGATGTGCATGCCGAGCAGCACGGTCAGAACGGGGTACTTGAGCCTGCCGAAGAGCACGAACGGGAAGGCGACCTGTAGGAGCACCGTCACGTAGCCGACGATCGCGATCGCCATCGGGTACTCGGCCACGAGGTGGGAGAGCGCGGGCCAGGGCTGGAACAGTTCGAGGTTCAGCGCGTAGTGGAGAGCGGTGCCGCCGCCCCAGGTGGGGCCCTGGACCTTGTACAGGCCGGCTGATCCGTAGAGGACGCAGACCTGTGCCGCGATGACGAACATCGCGCAGTTGTGCACCACCGTGGTCAGGGTGATGCGGGCGTCACGGAGTTGCTGTGTGTAGGCGCTCCTGACCGGCCCTGGCGGGTTGCCCGCACGTGCCGCCCTGAGCCGCTCACGGCGCGCGTCCAGGGACCAGCGGCGACCGCAGGCGGTGAGGACGAGGTAGAGGGACATCAGTAGGACCAGGTTGTCGCCCCCGTCCGTCATGAAGATCGCTCGTGCATGGAACGAGGTCACCACGACGGCGAAGAGGACGGCCATGATCCGGGTCCGCCAGCCCAGCGTGAAGAGCGCGGACGTGACGAGGGCCAGTACGTAGCAGAGCTCGAAGTAGGCGCGACTGTCGGACAGGATCAGGAAGCTGTTCCAGCCCGTCTGGTCGAAGAGCTGTGCTGCAAGCGCGGGGGTCCAGGGCGAGTCGGGTCCCCAGATCTCGGCACGGTGGGGGAATTCGCGGAGCAGGAAGATCAGGTAGAGCAGCCCGTAGCCGATGCGCAGGACCGAGGCGGCGTACAGGGACACCGGCCGGTCGGTGAGAAGGGCCCACAGCGCGCTGATCCGGTCGAGGAGCCAGCGGTGGGCCGTGCCGAAGAGCGAGGTCTCGGGGCCCGCGGGTCGGTGTGGTGCGGCTGCCGTAGGCGGGAGTTGGGGGATCTGCTCATTTCCCATGGGGGGTCACCTTCCACCAGGGCAGGAGTCGGTTCTCTGTGGGCGCCGGCGGGGGGCTCCCGACGGGTGTGCCGGGCGCGGCGATGGGGAGGGTGATGACCCGGAGCTGAATGAATTCGAAGGTGCCGCCGTCGTTGTGGGCGGCGACTCGGTCCGCTGCGATGTTGCTCAGGTACTTCTGCAGCATCACGGCCCGCTCCGAGCGCGCCGTGTCGCTCCCTCCATGTGTTTCGACATAGGAGCTCCAGGCGCGGCGCAGAAGGTTCTGAGCCGTGTGGCTCGGAAATGCGTTGTGGTCGACCGCGGAATTATCCACGGCGGCGAGATCGAACCAGGGACTCACCCGTACCGATCCGTTGGAGTCGGTGTGTGCGGTTCTCGCCAGGACTCGCCGGTTGAAGGAGTCGGGGTCCGGGGCGAAGAGGCGCCAATTCTGTTCGAAGAGTGGGTACACCCAGCCGTTGACCTGTGTGCTGTACCGCTTCGACACGGGGTTGGACGGAGCCACGTGCAGGAACACCACGACGACATGGACCAGGGTCGTCATCAGACACAGGACCACGGCCGTGTACAGCCCCGTCTTCAGGGCACGGGCGCCCGTGGCCGGCCTGTCCGGCGCGCCCGCTCCGTCAGGACGTGGCGGGGAGACCGGATCGGAATCGGACTGCTGAAGTTCCTTCACGGCCGCTGATTCAATTCCGCTCGACACCGCCCACCCTGTCTTTCTCGTATGTGCTGCTCGCGCCTGAGGTCGCTGCGACTCTCACCGACGGCGTACGGCGCGCGGCGGATTCGCTGAGGATTCCGCCGCGCGCCGTCATCCCGTGAACGGGCTTCGTGCAGGCTGCTGCCTAGCCCTCGTGGTCCTCGTGACTGTCGATGCCCGCGGGCTTGTTGCCGTAGCCGTAGTGCCCGTCCGGCTTGTCGCCGTGGCCGTCGTGGCCGTGGCCCGGCTTACCGGGTCCTTCGTCGTGCCCGTGGCCCGGCCCGCCGTGGTCCGGCCCGCCGTGACCCGGTCCGCCCTGCTCCGGCCCGCCGTGGTCCGGTCCGCCGTGACCCGGTCCGCCCTGCTCCGGTCCGCCGTGGTCCGGCTTGCCGCCGTTCCCGCCGGTGACGGCTCCGCCGGTCGTGTTCCCGGCGGTGATGCCCGACGTGTCCCCGCCCGTGGTGTTCCCGGCGGTGTTGCCCGCGGTGTTGCCGGAGGTGTTGCCGGAGATGTTGCCCGAGGTGCCGCCGCTCACGAGGCCGACGCTCGGTCCGCCGATGAGGCTGCCGCCGATGAGGCCCAGGGTCGTGCCCGTCGTCGCCCCGGTCGTGGTGCCGGTGGTCGTTCCTGCGGTCGCCCCGGTGGTCGTTCCCGTAGTCGTACCGGTGGTCGTGCCGGTCGTCGTGCCGGTCGTCGTTCCACCGGTGGCGCACCCGCCGAGGAAGATCCTGTTGTTGTTGAGCGTCACCTCGCCGTTACGGGCCAGCGCCCGGCCTTCGATGCTCGCCCCCTGGTTAACGAAGATGGAGGTCAGAGCCATGATGGTGCCGATGAAGGTGGAGGTCGTGCCGATGGTCGCCGAGCTCCCGATCTGCCAGTACACGTTGCACGGCGAGGCGCCGTTCGTGAGCAGGATGCGGCTGCTGGACGCCGTCGTCAGGGCTTCAGGGATCTGGAACACCCAGACCGAGTTGGGGTTTCCGCCGGCGTTCAGGATCAGATCACCGGTGAGCCCGACACCCGATGTGGCCGTGTGGACGCCCGGAAGCAGCTCCTGACCCCCGCCGATTCCTGCCGGAAGCGCGAAGTCCTGCGCCTGGCCGGCTGCCTGGTTGTACGCCACGACCAGATCGCTCTTGGCCTGAAGGGCCTGAGCGTCCGCAGCGTGCACCGCGCCGAGTACGAGTCCGGGCGGGAATCCGGTGATGGCCGGGTTCGGGTGCGTCCCGAGGTCGTGGTCGATCACCGAGGGGCCGGTGTTGGTGACTCCCTGACCAGCCAGAACGGAGTAGCTGGCGGTGGTGCCGAGAGGTACGGGCGTCGCGATGGCCAGTGCCTGCGTCGGCGTTACAGCGACCATCACGGCAGCAACCGTCGCGGCGAGGGCTGAGGCCAGTCCGCCGGACCGAACGCGGCGCTGAGCCGATTGAGGGATGTGCAGCTTCATCAAGAGGCCAATTTCTGTGGGGGGGGCCGTGGCATGCCGGGCCCTACCGATCACCCGGAAGCCTTCTAGCTGTCGCCGCATATTACGCGGGTAATTTCACGCGCCGACACGGAGTAAGGGCGGGAGGGGGGGATTAATACAAACAGATTCAACGGCGCGAAGTCCGATTAAAATACTCAGAATCGCATCGTCGGTAATCCCATATTTCCCCGAAAGGGTGGAGCTCGATTAGCGCATGCGGGGCAGGACCGCACACCTGCCCAATAAATCCAACCCCGCCGCGCTCGGAGAGATGCCGCCGGTCGGGTGACTTCGCAAACGCCCCCGGGCGGGCGTGGCGATCGATCCGTCCGCTGGGCCGTCTGCGGCAGGCGCAGGGGGCTCGGGCGGCCCATGGCGAACAGCGACCAGAGCGAGCCGTGCCCGAGCCGCTTCCCGCTGGCGGAGGCGTACAACATGCCGCCTGGGGCGTCTCTGGGTGGTCCGGCGCCCCTGCATCCTTCCGGTACATGTCGTCGACAGCCTCCCAGGTTCGGCTCCGATCAGTCGGTACGCCGGGGTGCCTTCCGGCAACAGTGTGTACAGCGGCGACCTTCGATGGCACCCGTGTGGCGTCCTCTGCCGTCGAGGCGCATCCTGGTGGCGAGATCGCCGGTAACGGGCCTCGCTCCCGTGCCCGCCGGGCAGCAGCGTCAAGGCGCTGCGCAGCCCGTCCGTCGCCCTGTGGGAGGAAGCGGGATGGCAGTCCGATCGGCCGGGGATCCGGATCGCTCGGAGAGCTTCGGAGAGGGGCTGCTGGGCGGGCTCCTGGACCGGGCCCACGAGCTGCCGCCGCATCTGGTCGGGCCGGTGCTCGCTGACACGGTGGCGCGGCTGGGGGGACGGGATCCGCAGATCCTGCTCCAGGACTACGGGCAGCAGCGGCTGGTCCCCCTGCCGGGCGAAGGGCTGGCGGGTGGGGAACCGCAGCCCATCGACGACTCCGAAGCCGGCCGGTGTTTCCTCACCTCGCGCCCGGTCGAACTCGTGCTGGCCGACGGCGTACGGGTCCTGCTGCCGATGCTGGACGGGGGCGACCAGGCGGGCGTTCTGGCCGTCACGCTGGACGCCGTCGATGACGACGACCGCCGCCTGCTGCGCAGGATCGCCGGGCTGATCGCCGACATGATGCAGACCAAGAACGGCTATACCGACCTCTTCTTCCGGACCCGTCGCAGCGAACCGATGAGCGTCGCCGCCGAGATCCAGTGGTCGCTGCTGCCACCGCTGACGTTGGTGACGCCGCGCGTCGCCGTCGCCGGCGTTCTGGAGCCCGCTTACGACGTGGCGGGCGACAGCTTCGACTACGCCCTGAACGGGGACACCTTCCACCTCGCCATGATCGACGCCATGGGCCACGGTCTGGACGCGGCCACGATGGCCACCGTGGCCATCGGCGCGTACCGGCACGCCCGCCGCATCAGCATCGAGCTGTCCGAGATCTACCTCTTCATGGACCGGGCCGTGGCCGAGCAGTTCGCACCTGACCACTTCGTGACCGCGCAGATGATGCGGCTGGACACGAACACCGGCCGCCTCCAGTGGGTCAACGCCGGGCACCCCGCCCCCGTTCTGATCCGCGGGCACCGCGTCGTAGGCCGCCTGGACAGCCCCACGACCCTGCCCGTGGGCTTCGGAGGAGCACAGCCGCAGGTCAGCGAGGTGACGCTCGAACCGGGGGATCGCGTCCTCTGCTTCACCGACGGGTTGATCGAGGAACACGAGAGCGGACAAGAGGAGTTCGGCGAGGACCAGCTGATCGACTGGGTAAACCGACTGGAGCGGGCGGACCGAGAGGTCCGCGCGGTGGTACGGGACCTCTCCCACACCCTCAAACGGGCACGGGGCAATGCCACTTCGGACGACGCCACGCTGGTCCTGGTCGAGTGGCGTGGATGACGGAGGGCCGTGCCGTGAGGCGCCGGTGAGGCGGCCTGCAGGGCGCCAGGAACTTCGCCATCCTGATCATGCCGACTCCGGGCGGTGTGCCACCGGTTCGGGAAGCGTGGCGACAAGGATCTCGGCGGCCTGGGTGACGTTGTCGGCTCGGACCGCGCGGGCCATGGCGTCACGTGCCGCGTCGGGTGTCGTGTCCGGGGGCACCACCATCAGGGCGAAGTGGTCGGTGTCGCCCCGGGTGATGAGGACGGTGTCGTCGCCGACGGGGAAGGAGTCGAGGTGTACGACCCGGTCGTCAACGACCACGCGGGTCGGGACCTCCTCCCAGGCGTCCGTGTCCAGGCCGACGCGCGTGACGGGGCCGAGGTGCGTGGTGAGCGCCCGGATCAGGGCGGGCAGCTCGGTCGCCACGTCGCGGGAGCGGGGCCGCCAGGCGCCGTCCAGGACGCCTTCGCGGGAGTGGGTCGTCCGCAGCCGGAGCAGAGCGGTGCCGGGTTTCACCGCTCGGTGGATCTCGTCCGGGAGGAGCTGGGGAGGGGTGGGGGTCTCGGGTTCGGCGATGACAGTCCGCCTGCCTGCGCGGGGCCGCCGACACCTCATGGCCGGCGCGATACCGCCGTGGTCTCACGGTACTCCCCGTGCCCGTCGTCATGGCCGCGAATGTTGGAGGGGTCCCGGTCGGAAGTCGCCTGGTCAGAACGGCTCGTCCGGCCCCGTTGCGGAGTACGGTTGAGATACCGGGAGTAACTCGAACACCCGCTCCCACGCGGACGTCGTTTCCGGCGATCAAGACACTGGGCCGCCCTGCAGGGCGGCCCGGAGACGGGTCCGCGATCATGACCACCACCGTCGCACCCGCGCTTTCGGCGCGCCTGTCGCTGACACCGAAGACCACACTCGCCGGCCTCTTGGACGGCGCCTGGTGGCCTCGTTCGCGTGACCTCACCGCCGAACTTCCGGCACTTGTCGACGCACTCGAGGGGCGGTACGGACGCATCACACGCGTCACGGTGAACCCCACCCGCTGGCCCGTCGTCCCGCACAAGGTCCCTGCCACCGGGCACACCGTCCACGTCGGCTGGTTCACCGAACAGGATCCCGACAAGATGATCCTGCTCTCTTACACCGTCGGCCGCTGCGACCTGCTGGTGATCCCGCCCGAGACCGAACCCGCCGCAGCCGCCCGGCTCATGACCGCCGCCGCCATCCCCGGCAGCAGCCTCACCGCCGGCGTCCTGATGTCCGACGAGGCCGCGACCGGCCGCCGTTCGCGGGACGCCCGAAGCGGCGAGGACGCCTGGGAGACCGAAGGCGGGTCCGCCGTCCTGCCGCCGCTCCGGCACCCGGTCGTCGGCGCGCGGATGATCCCCCTGCCGGGGAACCCGCGGAGGTGACGTCATGGAGACCTTGATCGCGCTCGCGGCAGGCGCCCTCCTGATCGCGCTCGGCATCCGCCTGATCCACCAGCTCAACGCCCAGCACGACGCACGCATCGCGGCCCACCACTTCAGCGACCCCTACCCGGCCATCGCCCGTCCACCCGGCCACAGCCCCCGCAGTTCGTCAGGGCAAGCGCCCAGCCGCAGCCGTACGGGCACCTGGCCCTGACCACCTCAGACCACTCCTCCGACCGAAGGCCGCGGGTGGGGCACCCGACACCCGGGACAACCCACCCGCCGGCCTCTCGCTACGCCGGTGGTAGGAACCAAGCCCCTTGTACCCGACCGACACGGCGAGCGTCGGCCGTTCCTCACGTCTATGAAAGGCTCGGTCATGGCGACACTCCGCGAGCGACAGGGCTACCGCGAACGGGTCCTGACCGCCCTCTACGAAGCCACCGAAGGCAACCGTCTCCTCGGAATCCCGGGGCGGAAACTACGGAACGACCTGCGCATCCCGGAGGAAGACCTGGCCGCCGCCTGCACCTACCTCGCCGGCGAGGAACTGATCACCGTCGACTGGGAACCGGGCAACACACCCGCGATGGTCTCCCTCACCCACCAGGGAATCCGCCGCATGGAGGCGGAAGAGGAAGAACGCGGCTGAGCCGGACTACCCGATGGCCCGCTCTCCCTCTCGGCCCGTCCGGCCCGCAGTCGTAGAATGGAACGTGGATCGAACACGCTCACGTGTGGCGATCCGGAAGGGCGGCCTCGGCGGAGTGAATGCGCTGGGGCCGTTGTGACGACCGCCGCCATAGGGCCCGCGCGGACGCTAGTCCCCCTCCCAAGCCCATGGCACGGGTTCGCTCCCGGTGGGCACCGTAGGCATGTCCCTCCTGGGAGCCGTCTGGGAGCCGACTTGCTCCCCAAGCCCCCGCGACACCGCCCGAGCCCAATGCTCACCAACGCTGTGACCAGGCGAAACGACAAACCGGCCGGTGAAGATCCGGACCGAACCTCATTCGGGACGAAGAGGCCTTGGGTTCAAATCCCGCCACCCCGACAGCTGAAACACCAGGTCAGGGGCCTGATCCGCGAGAGCAGGTCGGGCCCCTGAGTGGTTTCGGGGATCGTTGCGGAGACATCCGGGAGACGATCCTGATCGGCTCTCTCCCACGGATGTGGGTCGCGGTGGACGCTCAGCGAGCGACGTGGCATCAGATACACCTGCGCGTCGGTGAATCGCCCCGGCCGGCGAGAGGCGCTCTGGAGCCGCGTCCGTCGGAATCGATTCGGTAACCCATGCGCGAAGGGCTCCGCCCCACCCAGGATCGTTGCATAGGCTAAAGGTAGCCAGGCACCTTCGTCGGGTTCGCGGCACGGGGCGGTGCCGGGCGTGCGCCGAGGGTGTCACCGCCGGACCCCCGGGGAGCACCTTGTCCAATCCGCCGCCAGCCGGAACACGCGCCCTGTCCGTTCTTCCCTACCTCGTCATGGCGGTCACCGCGCTCGCCGACATCACCGCCGGACCGACCGTCGGTCTGCTGCCCCTGGTCGCGCTGGGGCCCGCGTTCGCCGGGCTCACCGGCGGCCCGCAACGTACCGCGGCGATCGGGGCGCTGGCCCTGTTCCTGTGCCTGGCGCTGGGCTGGTACGACGGTCTCTTTCCCGGACGCCGCGGTACGACGGCACTGATCTCGGTGGCCGGCGTCACCGCCGCCGGTCTGCTCGCGGCCGTCATGCGTGAGCGCCGAGAGGCCGAGCTGGCCAGTGTCCGCTCGATCGCGGAGGTGGCGCAGCGGGTCCTGCTCCGCCCCGTGCCCCGTACCGCCGGCGGGCTGAGCGCCGCAGTCTCGTACACGGCCGCGGTCGCCGAGGCGCGCATCGGAGGGGACCTGTACGAGGTCGTCACGTCGCCCGGCGGCGTACGGGTCATCGTCGGCGACGTCCAGGGCAAAGGGCTCGACGCGGTCGAGACGGCCGCCGACGTGCTCGGGGCGTTTCGTGAGGCCGCGCATGACGAGCCCGATCTCACGGGCGTCAGCACCAGGCTGGAGCGGACCATGAACCGAGCCCTGAGCGGGGAGCGATTCGTCACCGCGGTGATCGCCGAGATCCGTGAGGACCGGACGGTCGCCCTGCTCAACTACGGTCACCCGTCGCCCCTGCTCGTCCACGCGGACGGCTCGGCACGGTTCCTCGATCCGGAGAAGCGGGCACTGCCGTTGGGGCTCGGTCTCCATGGAGCGGTGGGCCCCGAGACGTTGAGGACGGTGTTCCGCCCCGGCGACCAGCTGCTGCTGTACACGGACGGCGTCACCGAAGCACGCGACGGCGCGGGAGAGTTCTACCCCCTAGCGTCCCGGCTCCACCTGCTGAAGGCCGACAGCCCCGAGCTCGCCCTCGACGCCCTGCACGGCGACATCGTCGCGCACGCCGGCGGGCCGCTCGGGGACGACGCCGCGATGCTGCTGCTGCGATACCGCTCGCACGAAACGGCCAACTGAGCCGGTCTCGGCCCTCCCGCCGGCACGCGGTACAAAGGTCCGTATGCGAGAGCACGAGGAGACCGACCCGGTCCAGGACGACATCGAGGCCGTCACACGCGCGGTGCTGACCGCGTCACGGCTGCTCGTAGCGCTCTCGGCCCGGTCGCTCGCGACGGTCGAGGACAGCATCACCCTGCCTCAGTTCCGGATGCTCGTGGTGCTCTCCACGCGCGGGCCGTCGAAGCTGGTGGCGCTGGCGGAACAGCTTGGCGTGCAGCCGTCCACCGCGATGCGCATGGTGGACCGGCTGATCGCCTCCGGCCTGATGAGCCGTCGGACGAATCCGGACAACCGCCGGGAGACCGAGCTGAGCCTGACCGAGGCGGGAGGGCGTGTCGTCCAGGACGTGACCGCCCGTCGGCGCGGGGAGATCACGGCTGTCCTGCGGCGGCTCGAACCGGCCCAGCGCAGCGCCCTGGTGGAGGCGCTCGACGCCTTCAACGCGGCAGGGCGGGAACCTGCCTTCGACGAGGGCGGGATGGGTGCTCATCCCCTCGGCTGGACCGATCCGGTGGACGGCACCCGGTAGGACCGTACGACGGCGAGAAAGCAGAGCACGGCGAACGCGAAGAGGAGAAGTACGGACGCGGCAGCGCCCTTCAGCAGGTTGCCGGGCCCGGCGACACCGCGTGGAGCCACCCTGCCCGCGGGGTCGTAGACCATGCCGATCAGGTCTCCTGGAGTCACCGAGGGGCCACAGCCCCTCCACAGTCTCGCCTCGACCGGAGAGCCGTCCTGCCGTCGGACGGAGCAGTAGTACGCGGGGTCTCCCGCCGGCTCGTACGCGACGGTGGTCACGACCACGTCCTGGGTACGTCCGGCCCCGGTCAGCACCGCCTCCACCGCGATACCCGAGGCCACCGAGGCGAGCAGTGCGCCCAGGACCGCGACAGCCGCGACGAACACATGGCCCGCCCGGATGATCAGAAGGTGCAGGGCGACGGCGGCGACAGCCACGGCGACAGCGGCCACGACCTGCGGCGGGGGCAGGCCGACGAGAACGGATACGACCCCGGCACCCACGATCAGGCCCGGACCGACGCCGGCGACCACCAGTCCCTCGGTCACCAGCCCCAGCGGAGGGGAGCCCTCGTATGCGGCGGCACCGAGGAGTCTGTCGACCAGTCGCTCCCTTACCCTCACATTAAGACTATGCAATGGTTCACCTCAGACGAGTAATACCAGCCAACCAGGTGTTATCGAACCGAAGCCGCCAGGCAACCGCTCTCGCGCCAGGAGCCGTCAGATGTCCCCCGCACCTCGACGCCCCCGCCCTCCCTCCGGCTGGAGGCGCCGCCTCGCCCGGCTTCCGATCCACCTCTACCGGGGCGGGCTCGGCCCGCTCTTCGCAGGGCGCCTGTTGCTGCTCATCCACACGGGCCGGAAGTCGGGGCGATCGCGTGAGGTGGTCCTGGAAGTGGTCGACCACAACCGCCTCGGCGGCACCTGGACCGTCGCCTCCGGCTTCGGTGCGGATGCCCAGTGGTACCGGAACCTCCGCAGCACCCCTCAGGCCACGATCCAGTTCGGACGCCGCTACCAGGTGGTCACCGCACGGTTTCCGCCATCGGAGGAGGGCGGCCGGATCATGGTCGACTACGCGCGAAGGCACCCACGGGCCGCACGCACGCTCTGCGGCTACATGGGCTTCACGGTCGACGGCTCCGACGCCGCCTACCGCGCCGCGGGAGAACAGATCCCCTTCGTCCGGCTGGAGGCCACCGACCGCTGACGCGCCGCACGGCTGCGAGGCGGTGGGCAGCGAGGTTCGGCGGACGTGGCCGGGCAACGCGGGGAGGGCTCCGAAGAGCTGCGGGGTGCGCAGCACGCCGAACACCAGGAGGGCGGCGAACCCGCTTCTGCTCCGGCTCCTGTGCGAGCAACGTGATCGAGGTGGCTGAGCCGCACCCCCGTGACAGCTCAGCCACCTCCGACCGCTCCCCCGTGGGCGGTCAGTTCCTGGCGGCGCCGTTCAGCGCCTGCGTGTCGGCCGGGGCCGCTGGAGCCGCTCCGTCCAGGACCCCGGACTTCATGACCTTCGCCAGCAGCGCGGACACGCTGAGGTTCTGCACGTCGGCGGTGGACAGGGAGCCGAGCACCCTGGTCAGGTCCTCCGTGAAGGACCCGTCTCCGCTCAGCCAGGGACCGGCGAGCGCCTGCGCGGTCTGCGAGTGCTCCATGAAGCCGTCGACGGACTTGCCGAGCGCGATGGACTGCACGAGCCGGTCGAGGAAGACGGACTCGCCGCCGACGATGTTGATGTCGGCGTTCTCCAGGCCGGTCGCGAGGACCGTGGCCTGCGCCTCTGCCACCTGCCGCTGCACTTCGAGCCCTGCCAGACGGATGTCCTTCTCCGCCTCCAGACGCAGCCGGTACTCCTCATGGGTACGGGACGCCTCGTCGAGCGCCGCCATCGCGGCCGCCTTCTCGGTCAGACCCGCGGCTTCCGCCTTCAGCTTCTCGCCGATCGCGGTCGCCTCCGCCAGGGCCTTCTCCCGGGTACCGACGGCCTCGGCACGGCCGGCCTTCTCGATCGCGTCGGCCTCCTTCTCCCGAACCTGCACGGCCGCCAGGCCCTCGGCCGCCGCCTCCGCCTGGACGCCCTCGGCGAGGCGGATCTTGGCGCGGGCATCCATGTCGGCGGCCTTGTTCCGGGCCTCCGCGAGGGTGAGTTCCTCGGCCGCGCGGTGGACGGCGGCCTGCTCGGCGGCCTCGGCGGCCTTGATGTCCTTGACGAGCTTCTCCTGCGCCTCGGCCTCGGCGGCGATGATGACGGCCTGCCGGCCGCGCTCGGCCTCCTCGACCGCGCGCAGCCGCTTGATGGACTCCTCCTGCTCCGCGACCGTGCGGTCGACCGCGATCCGCTCGCGGATGACCTCGGCGATGTCCCGCCGCTCGGCCTCGACCTCCTTCTCGGCGGAGATCCGGTTCAGTTCGGTCTCCCGGTCCCGGGCGATGACCTCCAGCAGGCGGTCCTTCTCGATCCGCTCGTTCTCGACGGCGATGACCCGCTCGCGGTTCTTCTGCGCGACCGCGACCTCACGGGCCTGGTTCTCGCGCTGGATCCCGAGCTGTTCCTCCGTCTTGAGAAAGGCACTCTGAGCCCGCAGCCGCTCCTCCTCCACCACCCGTGCGGTCTCGGCCTCCTCCCGGGCGCGTACGGTGTCGATCTCCCGCTTCTGCTTGATCTCGGCGTCCGCCTGCCGCCGCTCCAGTTCCAGGATGGACTCGCGGGCGTCGACGTTCTGCCGGGTGATCTCCTTCTGCTCGTGCTGGCGGAACTCGTTGGTCCGCACGTTCTCGACGGCCGTCAGCTCCGTGATCTTGCGGATGCCCTGGGCGTCCAGGATGTTGCCGGGGTCGAGCTGGGAGAGCGGAGTCTGCTCCAGGTAGTCGATCGCGGCGTCCTCCAGGCTGTAGCCGTTGAGGTCGATGCCGATGATCTCGATGATCCGGAACCGCAGCTCCTCGCGCTTGGTGTACAGGTCGGTGAAGTCGAGCTGCTTGCCGACGGTCTTGAGCGCCTCGGAGAACTTGGCGTTGAACAGCTCCTGCAGCGTCTCCTTGTCGCTGGCCCGCTGGGTACCGATGGCCTGGGCGACCCTGATGACGTCCTCGGCGGTCTTGTTGACCCGCACGAAGAACGAGATCCGGATGTCGGCGCGGATGTTGTCCCGGCAGATCAACCCGTCCCGGCCGGTCCTGCTGATCTCGATCGTCTTCACCGAGATGTCCATGACCTCGGCCTTGTGCAGCACGGGCAGGACCACCTGACCGGTGAAGGTCACGTCGACCTTCCGCATCTTCGACACGATCAGCGCCTTGCCCTGCTCCACTTTCCGGAACAGCCGGCTGAGTACGAACAGGAGAGTGAAGGTGGCAAGCAGGGCGACGGCGACGAGCACGCCGATGCCCATGGTGATGGCATCCATGAGAAATCCCCGAGTGAGGTGAAGTGTGGTGGGCGGCTTTCCTGAACGAACCGCCAGGGAGAGCGTCGGGTCAGGTGAGATCGGCGAAGTCGGGCCGGGACGGCCCGGGTTCCTCAGGAAAGAACTTCGCCAGCCGCCGGACGAGGCACCTCGTCGCGCGCCAGGAGACGAACGGGGCCACGAACAGGAGGAGTACGGAGAGCAGGGAAGCCGCGGCCTCCGGCAGGTCGACGCGATGGAGCAGTACCGAGCCGGAAAGGCTCACGGCCCAGCCGACCGCCACGAGGAGAGAGGCCGACACCGCGACGGGCACTCCGCCGAGCCGCAGCGCTTCGGCGTCCACGTCGGAGTCGAAGGCCCCTCGATGCGCCACACCGGACAGCACCAGCAGCCAGAACCCGAGCACGACGACCAGGGCGGAACCGAACAGCATCGTCGGAAAGCCGACGGCAGCGCTCAGGCACTCATCCATCTGCTGCCCCCTCCCGACACATCATGGTTTCCGGCGCCCGGCATCACAACCGCGCCCACTTCTCCGGCAGGACCATCCTGCCGCAGCGGCAACCCCGATCGCATTGCCGTAACCCGGCAGTCTTGACACCGTCTTGATGCCGGTGGCGACCCCTCACTGAAGGCATGTCACCCTTGGGTCTCCGCGTCAGGAACTCGTCAACGGCGCGTACGAATCCGGGGAGGGGCCTTGACGGAACAGAACACGGTGCAGGAGTACCTCGACGGGTACGCCGAGATCCTCGCCGGCGTCTGCGCCACCGGCAGGAGACTGACGCGCGAGGAGCTGGAGGGCCTGCGGGCCCGGGGGGAGCAGGCCGCGGAGGCCGGTATCGGGCTGCGCCCTCTCGTCCGCGCCCACCTCGCGACGGCACGACAGGCCCAGGCCAGGCTCCCCCGCACCGCCGACGAACGGCTCCTGGCAGCCGTCGAACAGGCCATCGACGCCTTCGCCGAAGGGCACGAGCGGGCACAGCTCCTGGCGGTGCGCCAGGAAGAGGCGGCGCGACGCGAGTTCATCGATGACCTGCTCTACGGAAGGAGCGATCTCGGGCGCCTCGCCGAGCGGGCCGAACGCTTCGGGCTGCTCCTGTCCCACGCCCACGCCGTGGCCGTCGCCCAGGGACCGGAGCCGTACGCCGACGGCTACCTGGTCTCCCGTACCGTCGAGTCCTCGCTGGTCGCCCGCTTCGGCAACCGCCGCATCCTCCTCACGACCAAGGACGGCCGGCTGATCTGTGTCGCGCCCGCCGACGAGCCCGACGTACTCACCCACTTCGCGAAGCAGGCGTACGCCGCCACCGACGGCGGCCAGGTCGCGATCGGCCGGCCGCACTCCGGAGCGGGTGGAGTCGTCCACTCGTACGAGGAGGCCCTGAACGCCCTCGACCTCGCCGACCGCATGGACTTGAACGACCCGGTACTGCACGCCGCGGACCTCCTGGTCTACCCGGTCCTCACCCGTGACCGGCAGGCCATGGCCGACCTGGTACGCAGTGCGCTCGGCCCGCTCCAGCAGGCCCGCGGCGGCGCCGAGCCGCTCCTCGACACCCTCACCGCGTACTTCGACACCGGCTGCGTGGCCGCCGAGACCGCCCGGCGTCTCTCCCTGAGTGTCCGCGCCGTCACCTACCGGCTCGACCGCATCAACAAGCTGACGGGCGCCGACCCGAGCGACCCCGCCCAGCGCTACACCCTCCAGACCGCCGTCGTGGGGGCCCGCCTCCTCGGATGGCCCGGCCGGCAACTCTGACCGCTGGGCGCGACACGGCGGCGCCGGTCGGGCACGCGCCGCAGGACTCCTGCCCGGACCGACCCGCTCGTGGTCGGGGAGGCGGAACATCCGGCCCTGGACCAGGCGGTGGATCGCGTCGCCTCGGTTCGGTCGTGTCGGAGGCGACGGGCGCGCGTCAGCGGCATCAAGAACGCGCAAAGAGTGCCGGACCCCGGCAGTGAACTCATGTGCGGTTCCATGGGAACATTCGTCGACGGGCAGAAGTTCACCCGCATCTGCGTGAAACCCGAGGGGGCGGCGACATGGCTTGGTTTCTCGGTCTCGGCATCGCGGGTCTGGTACTGCTGGTCGTGTGCCTGGTCTTCGACGGGGTACTGGAGGGGGTGCTCGACGGTCTCGGCGGGGGCCTTGACGGATTTCTGTCGTTGCCCGTGATCGCCGGATTCGTGTCGGCCCTCGGGTTCACGGGGGCGATCACGATGGGGGTCACCGGTGCGGGGGCCGGTGGCGCCACCGGTGCGGGCGTGGTCGCGGGAGTCGTCGTGGCCTGGCTGACGGGGAAGTTCAGCCGGGCGCTGATGCGCGACGGCGCCCCCGCGCCGAGGGGCGAGGACCTGACCGGCACTTCGGGGTCGGTCGTCACCGCCATTCCGGGGGACGGCTACGGCGAGGTGCTGCTCTACCTGGGCGGTCAGCCGGTGAAGTACGCGGCGAAGGCGTCCGGCCCGGTTCCGCGAGGCGTCGAGGTGTGGGTCGAGTCGGTGCTCTCGCCGACCTCGGTCGTCGTACGCCCCGTCGAGCGCTGACCGCTCTCCCCCGCTTGCTCTGTTTCTTCGGCTCCGCTTTCAAGGATGTGCGTCATGAGCCCTGTTCTCACCGCTGTGGTGGGCATCGTCGTACTCGTCGTCCTGCTCGGCCTCGTGGTCATCACGCGCTACAAGGTCGCCGGCCCGAGCGAGGCGTTCATCATCACCGGCAGGCGCGGCAAGCAGGCCACCGATCCGCAGACCGGTCGGGTGTTCACCGACAACAGCGGCCAGAAGGTCGTGGTCGGCGGCGGCGTCTTCGTCGTACCGTTCGTGCAGCAGAAGTTCACCCTCGACCTGTCCAGCCGGCACATTCCGGTCGCCGTCCGCGGGGCCGTCACGCTGCGCGGTGTGAAGGCCAACCTGGAGGGCGTCGCGATCGTCAAGGTCGGCGGCACCGAGGACTCGATCCGGGCCGCCGCCCAGCGGTTCCTGATGCAGCAGGACGGAATCGTCGGCTTCACGCAGGAGGTGCTCTCCGGCGCGCTGCGGTCCATCGTGGGCCGGATGTCGGTGGAGGACATCATCCGCGACCGGGCCGCGTTCGCCGGGCAGGTCGCCGAGGAGGCGGAGGCGAGCCTGTCGGGTCAGGGCCTGGTGCTGGACGCCTTCCAGATCCAGGACATCACCACCGAGGGCTCCTACCTGGAGGACCTCGGCCGCCCCGAGGCCGCCCGCGCCAAGCAGGAGGCCGACATCGCCGAGGCCGTCGCCCGCCGCGCCGCCGAGCAGGCCCGGCTCAAGGCGGAGGAGGAGATCGCGGTCGCGCAGCGGACCCTCTACCTGAAGCAGGCCGAGATCAAGGCCCAGACCGACGAGGCCGCTGCCCAGGCCAACGCCGCCGGTCCGCTGGCCGAGGCCGACCGCCAGCAGCAGATCCTCGCCGAGCAGGAGAAGGTCGCCGAGCGGCAGGCAGCGCTCACCGACCGTCAGCTCGACACCCAGGTCCGCAAGCCCGCCGACGCCGCCCGCTACCAGGCCGAGCAGGAGGCCGAGGCCCGTCGCATCGCCCTGGTCAAGGAGGCCGAGGCCGACGCCCAGCGCGCCCGCCTGACCGGTGAGGGTGAGAAGGCGCAGCGCGCGGCCCTCGCCGACGCCGTACGCATCGAGGGCGAGGCCCAGGCCGCCGCCATCGCCGCCAAGGGCTCCGCCGAGGCCGAGGCCATGCGGAAGAAGGCCGACGCCTTCGCGCAGTACGGCGACGCGGCCGTCCTGCAGATGCTCGTCGAGGTCCTGCCTCAGGTCGTCGCCAAGGCGGCCGAGCCGCTGTCGGCCATCGACAAGATGACCGTCATCTCCACGGACGGGGCGAGCCGGCTGTCCCGTACGGTCACCGACAACGTCGCTCAAGGCATGGAACTCCTCTCCTCCACCACCGGAGTCGACCTCGCCGCCCTCCTCCAGGGCATCACCAGCAAGACGGAGCCCGCGGCGGTGCCGACCACGACGAGCGCGCAGGTCGAGATCACCGACTGAGACAGGAGACCGACGGGGGCCGCGTGACACGAGCTCCTCGGCACGGTGAGCCGTACGAGAACGGGCGGCCACGTATGGGGGCGGTACTCGTCGGACTCGTCGGCCTGTCGGCGCTCGTCGCCGGCGCCGTGCCGCTCGTGTCCTCCCCCGCCCAGGCGGTGGCCGAGGAGTCGTGCTCGGACGAAGACTCCGCGCGGGTGACCGGCTCCCGCCCCGGCCGCCCGGGCGGCCCGGGCGGCCTGCGTCCAGCCGTCCAGCGAGCGAGTTGCCAGGCTCTCTGTGCGAAGGCAGCTCGTGGGTGGACCCCATGCGCCGGCCCGGCGAGCAACACTTTGAGTAGGCGGACACCGTACCGATCCCCTCACCGGGAGCGTCCCGAGGAGCCTGCGGCTCGGACGGAAGACCGCCTGCTTGAGCCATGGGAGACGGCGATGAACGGCTCGGTACGGATCGGACGGGTCCTCGGAGTGCCGCTGCACATCCACTGGACCGTGCCCCTGCTCGTGGTCCTCTTCGCGTACAGCCTGGGAAGCCAGAGCCTCCCCGTCTGGGTTCCGGACCGGTCGCCCGCCACCTACACGGTCGCCGGGCTGGTGGGGGCGCTGCTGCTCATCGGAAGCCTGCTGGCGCATGAGGCGGCGCACGCGATCATCGCCCGGAGGAAGGACATCCCCGTCCAGGACGTCACCCTGTGGGCGCTGGGCGGGATGACCCAGATGGGCAAGCCGCGCACGCCCGGCGCGGCCTTCCTGGTGGCCGTCGGCGGGCCGCTCACCAGCTTCGTCGTCGGCGCGGCGGCGCTCGGTGCGGGAGTCGGGGTGAACGCGCTGTTCCACTGGGCGGTACCGGCCGCCGTCCTGGTGTGGCTGGCGTGGGTGAACTTCTTGCTTGGTGTGTTCAATCTGCTGCCCGCGGCCCCCCTGGACGGAGGGCGTGTGGTGCAGTCGGTGATCTGGTGGCGTACCGGAGACCGGGAGAGGGCCGAGCGAGCGGCCGCACGCAGCGGCCAGGTACTCGGCTTCCTGCTGATCGCCGGCGGCTGGGTCTCCATCCTGCGCGGTGCCCTGGGTGGCCTGTGGCTGTTGGTCATCGGGTTCTTCGTCCTGATCGTCGCAGGCGCGGAGCGGCGGCAGGCCGGTATGGCCACAGCCCTGCGCGGGGTGCGAGCGGCCGACGCCATGTCCAGCCCCGTGGAGACCTGCCCCGACTGGCTCACCGTGGAACGCTGTGTCGACGACGTCGCTCTGCGGGCCCGCCATTCCACGCTGCCTCTGATCGACTTCGACGGTCGCCCCAACGGCCTGGTCGACCTGTCGCAGTTCGCGAGGATCCCCGTGACGCAGCGCGGGGAACTGCGCGTACGTGATGTGGCGACCCCGCTGACGCAGTGCACCACCTGCGCGCCGGACGACCTCCTGGAAGACGTACTCGAAAAGGCCCGCCCGAGCAGGAGCGGCATACGGATCCTCGTGACTGACGGCCGTGTCCTGGTGGGCATCATCACCACGCGCGACATCGCCCGCCTCGTCCAGCGCCACTCACTCCGCGGTACGAGCGGTGTTCCGAACAAGGAGACGGACGACCTGTGAACCGGGTGGTCGTCAAACGGCGGGACGCCCCTCCATCTGCCCCGTCGACCGCGGCGGGGTGGCGTCAGGATTCCAGGAGCCCTCGCCGTCGGCGCTCAATCGCCGGACGTCTGTCCCCGGCCCGGCACCTCGGACGCCCTCACGGCCTCGGCCTCGGCCTTCGCGTCGCTCACTACGGCGGCGGCCTGCTTCGCGACCTCGTCGGCAGCCGCGGCAGCGTCGAGCGAGAGCGGCGAGCCCGCCTCCAGCTCCGGGGCCCCGTCTTCGTCCGCCGTGCCCTCGGCATCGGTGGCGGTTGACTCCTCCGGTCGCGCGGATGTGGGAAGACCCGTCGTCGAATGATCGCCGAAGGCGTGGGTGACGGCGCGAACCGCCTCGGTCAGCTCGCCCGGGATCACCCAGAACGTGTTGTTGTCGCTCTTCGCCAGGTGCGGAAGCGTCTCCAGGTACTTGTACGCAAGGATCTTCGGGTCGGCATTGTTGCGATGAACGGCCTGGAAAACCCGCTCCACCGCCTTCGCCTCACCGTCCGCACGCAGGATCATGGCCTGCTGCGTGCCCTGGGCTTCCAGGATGTCCTTCTGCTTCGTACCTTCCGCCGTGAGGATCTTGGCCTGCCGCTCCCCTTCGGCGTGCAGGATGGCCGCGCGCTTGTCCCGCTCGGCCCGCATCTGCTTCTCCATCGCCTCCTTGATCGTGGCCGGCGGATCGATGGCCTTGATCTCGACGCGGTTGACCCGGATGCCCCACTTGCCGGTGGCGTCGTCGAGGACGGCCCGGAGCCGGGCGTTGATCTCCTCACGGGAGGTGAGCGTCTCCTCCAGGTCCATGGAGCCGATGACGTTCCGCAGCGTCGTCACGGTGAGCTGATCGATCGCATGCAGGTAGTCGGCGACCTCGTAGGCTGCCGCCCTCGGGTCGGTGATCTGGTAGTAGAGCACCGTGTCGATGTTCACCACGAGGTTGTCCTCGGTGATCACCGGCTTGGGAGCGGACGAATACACCTGCTCACGCACGTCGAGTTTGGTGTTGACCCGGTCCGCCACCGGCACCACGAAGTTCAGGCCGGGTTGCAGCGTCCGCCGGTACCGGCCGAACCGCTCGATGTTGTAGCGGCGCGCCTGCGGGACGATCCGCACCGTGGCGGCCACGAGGAAGACGACGACGATCGCCGCCACGAGAATCGGGATGACAAACGGATCCACAATTCCTCCGTCGGGGACGTGTTCAGCCGTTCACGGCAGGAGTTCGCGGGGGTAGACGACAGCCGTCGCGCCTTCGATCTCCATGACATCCACCAGCGCTCCCACCGGGATCACCAGGCTTTCGTCGAGAGCGCGAGCGGACCATTCCTCACCGGAGATCCTGACCAGACCGCGGCTCGCGGTGACCTCCTGCATGACCTCGGCCCGCTTGCCGATCAGCGCATCGCTGCCCTCACGGGAGAGGGGCGCCTGGGCCATCTGCCGCAGCGCGACAGGACGCACGACGAGGAGACCCGCTGCCGCCGCCACCCCGAACGCCACGAGCTGTCCGAGAAGGCCGACGCCCACACCGGCGACTACGGCGGCGACCAGGGCGGCACCCGCCAGCAGCCCGAAGACCAGCGTCAGGGTGAGGAACTCCGCGACACCGAGCGCCGCGGCGGCGAGCAGCCATACGAGCCACGGCATCGAATCAGCCTCCCTCTGGGGAACCCTATCCATCACTTACCCACCCGAAACCCGTACAGAAACTGCCGAACCAGCGCGATCTGTGATCACGTCGCCCCGATGCCGACCGGAGGTCACCCTCGTCGCCGGTGGTCAGGCCACGGGGCAACCGTGCCGAGCCCCGGAGGCGGTGGCGAAGCCAGTGAGCAGCCGCTCCACGTCCTCACCGCCGACGCTGCCACGCACCCCCTTCTCGGCGTCCGGCCTCGGGAACTCCTCGAACTTGAAGTACGCGGTCCCCAGGCCGCCCCCGCAGTCGTGCGACCGCATGACGGCGCCCTTCACGCTGCCGGGGTAGCGGCGGTCCAGGTACATCTCCTGCTGGGCGGAGGGCCCGTAGTACGCGGTCAGCCGGACGTGGTGGCCCTTGGTCGGCAGCTTCACGGAGCACTCCTCGGTGAGTGCGCGTCCGGCCGGTTTCTCCGACCCCGTCGTGAGCCCCAGCCGGGCCGCGTCCCGCGAGCTGACGACGCCGCGGCAGGTTCCCTCCGCCCGGGCGACGGGGCGCGACTGCCATCCGGTGCGGTCGACGGAGGAGGGGCGTTGGCCGAGAGCACCCTCGCAGCCGAAGCGCTCCGCCGCGCGGCGGGCCGACTCGGTGGTGAACCGGGCCACTTGAAGCACCTGGGCGTCGGTGAGTTCCTCGGTGTCCTGGCGCGCGTGGGCCAGGACGAGGAGGCCCTTGCCCGGCAGCGGGGCACAGTCGACGAGGACGGCGGCTTCGGGCCGGTCCCTGACGGCGAAGGAGCCGTTCCAGCCGAATCCGATCGGCGTCGCCGAGGCGTTCTCCGCAGCACCGCTGGCGCGGTGGGCCGCTGCGGGGCGGATGCTCAGGCTGAGCTGCACGCCACTGGATTTCCGGCCGCGGGCCCATGCCGCGCAGTGTTCGGTCTCGTGGCCCACCCATTCCCCGGTGTCGCCGTCGAATTCCAGGTCGGCTCCGCCGAAGAACGTCCCGGCCTCCTCGACCGCCAGCGCGCCCCGGCAGGTGTCGGCGGGGACCTCGTCCGAGTCGTCACTCCGCAGGCCGAGGCCCCAGATCAACCCGCCGGCCGTGAGCGCCAGGACGAGCGCTCCCCCGCCCGCCTTGGCCCGTCGTCCGATCACTTCTCTCCCCCTGTCACGGTGCCGTGGTGGTCGTGCGCGCGGCGGGCGCGGCGCAGCGGTGGGCAGCGGCGGAGCGCTCGGCGAAGACGTCCGGTACGGAGCGTGTACGCCTGGTCGGCACGCCCCCGGCGACGACGGACGCGGGCGTCCCGCCGACGACTGCGTAGAGGCGCCATGTGCGCCCCCGTATGCCGGGCATTCGCGCCCTTCCCCCGCTGATCCGGTCGAGGACGCTATCAGGCCCCTGAGTGATTTCCGGGACCGCCTGTGGGGCCAGGGTGCGTGTGGGAAGTCGATCAAGCGGCTCTACCCTGATACCCGCATCGGTGCCGGACGGCGCAGTACGGCGACGCGTGCTTCCTCTCAGGTTGTCGACCGTCGAAAGGCTGGGTCTCAGGTGCTGGTCGCGGACCGATATCGGCTCCACATGTGCGTCGGCCGTGGCGGCATGGGCGAGGTGTGGCAGGCCACCGACGAGGTGCTCGGGCGGTCGGTCGCGGTCAAGTTGATGCTGGGGCACGAGACCGATCCCTCCGCGGCCGAGCGGTTCCGGCTGGAGGCGCAGACCGCCGCGCGGCTGAGTCATCCGCATGTCGTCGGGGTCTTCGACTTCGGTACGTGGGACGGAAAGCTGTACCTCGTCATGGAGTTGGTCGAGGGGTCGAGCCTCGCCTCCGAGCCCGGGGGGCCTCCCCTGGTGCTGCCGGCGGAGCGGGTGGCCGTCGTGGCCGCCCATGCCGCCGCCGGGCTCGCCGCCGCGCACCGGGAGGGCGTGGTGCACCGGGACATCAAGCCCGGGAACCTGCTGGTCGACGGGGACGGGACCGTCAAGCTCGCGGACTTCGGGATCGCCCGGTTCGTCGACGACCCCTCCGCCGCGCTCACGACCACGGGCCAGATCGTCGGCACCGGCCTCTACCTCGCCCCCGAACGGGCCCTCGGCCGGACCGCGTCGCCCGCGTCCGACGTGTACTCGCTCGGCTGTGTGCTGTACCAACTGCTCACCGGACGGCCGCCGTTCCAGGGCGACACCGCCACCGCCCTGCTGTACCAGCACATCGACACGCCGCCCGCGCCGCCCCGACAGCTCGGGGTGGGGCTGCCCGCCGCGTTCGAGGCGTACCTGCTCACGCTGCTGGCGAAGGAACCGGAGCAGAGACCTCCGGCCCAGGCGATCTCGGACTGGTTCACCTCGGGCGCGTGGCGCGAGCATCCGCAGCCCCCGCACCGGCCCGTACCGCACGCGGCGCCCCCGTCCCGGCCCCAGCCGAGGGCGCAGCCCCGATCGCAGCAGCCGCGGTCCCAGCCACGCTCCTCCCGGCCTGAGCCCGGGTCCCGGGCCGCCGCGCCGCCCCGGCGGCAGGCGCGCCGTGGCGAGAGCGGCCTCGCGGCCCTCTCCCGGCGGCGCCCCAGGAAGACCGCCGCCGTCGCCGGCGGCATAGCCTTCGTCGTCTTCCTGCTGATCGGCATGGCCTGGCTGTCGTGAGCCGGCCGGGCCGCGCGGGCTCCACGGGACGCGCCGTGACCCGAACGGGGTCCGCCGACTGGCCCTGCGTCTCCCGGTCCGGTCCCCTGGTGACATGCACCCCCTTCGGACAGTCGCCGAGGCGGCGGCCACCGTTCCCCCCGAGGTCGTCTCCGACTCCGGCCCGTCCGTGCTGGCCCTGGGCCTCGGCGCCGCCGCCGTCGTGGGCGCCGTGATCACCGCCGTCGTCCGCAGCCGGCTGTCGAAGACACTCGGCGGGGCGCCCGGACGGGCAACCCGGGCAGGGTCGGCATCGGACGGTTCCGGAGGCTGACCACCGACTCGACAGACCGTCGGAGTCGCCACGTCGGTACGGGAGTTGTCGGCCGTGGTCACGTCGTCGACGCGCGGGGCCGCCGCCACGTTCTCTCAGGGCAGGCGGAGCGGTTCAAGGAGCGGCAGAGCGCCCTCGTCCTGCGGGACGACGAGGAGGACGGCGCCCCTCCGCACCGCTCGACAGTGGATCTGGCGGGCGGGCGTGCGGTGATCCGGATCGACGGGGTCCGCGGCCGACAGCGCCCGGAGTTATCCACAGGCTGCGGACGAGGCGAACGGATTGTCGGCGGATCGGAGCATGATGGGGGCCATGACCGAGAGCAACGAGTTCACCGACACCTCCGACGTCCCCGCCTGGGAGCAGCGGTTCAGGGCCGCGCGCGTGTCCCTTCCCGAGTGGGCCGAGGAGGCGCCCGACCGTTCGCTTTTCGTGTCCAACGCGACGGGGACGTACGAGCTGTACGCCTGGGACCGCGAGACCGGCGCGCAGCGACAGGTCACGGACCGGCCGAACGGGACGACGGACGGCACGCTGTCGCCGGACGGCCGGTGGATCTGGTGGTTCTCGGACAAGGACGGGGACGAGTTCGGGGTGTGGATGCGCCAGCCCTTCGGGGGCGGCGCGGACGAGCCCGCCGTGCCCGGGCTCGCCCCCTCGTATCCGGCGGGGCTCGCGATCGGCCGGGAGGGCACGGTGGTCGTCGGCCGCTCGACGGACGAGGAGGGTTCGACGATCCATCTCGTGCGGGACGGGGCGGCGCCCGTCGAGATCTACCGGCACCGGGAGTCGGCCGGGGTGGGGGACCTCTCCCACGACGGCTCGCTGATCGCGATCGAGCACACGGAGCACGGCGACGCCATGCACTCGGCCCTGCGGGTCCTGCGCGCCGAGGACTCCTCCCTGGTGGCCGAGCTGGACGACTCCAAGGGCGGCACGGAGGAGCTGGGCCTCGCGGTCCTCGGCTTCGCGCCGGTGGACGGGGACACCCGGCTGCTCGTCGGGCACCAGCGGCGGGGCCGCTGGGAGCCGCTGCTGTGGGACGTGGCGACGGGCCGGGAGACCGATCTCCGGCTGGAGCTGCCGGGCGACGTCTCGGCGGAGTGGTACGCGGACGGCACCGGCCTGCTGATCGTGCACAGCTTCGAGGCGCGCAGCGAGCTGTGGCGGTACGACATCGCGACGGGCGCGCTGGTACGGGTCGAGACCCCTGCCGGGTCGGTGTCCGAGGCCACGACCCGCCCCGACGGCAGCGTGGAGTTCCTGTGGTCCTCCGCCGCCGAGCCGCCGCAGGTGCGCTCGACGGACGGTGGGGTCGTCCTCGACCCGCCCGGCCTGCGGGCGCCCGGGTCGGTGCCGGTGGAGGACGTCTGGGTGGAAGGCCCCGGCGGCCGTATCCACGCCCTGGTCCAGCGGCCGGCGGAGAGCGAGGGCCCGTTCCCGACGATCTTCGAGGTGCACGGCGGGCCGGCCTGGCACGACAGCGATGCCTTCGCCTCGGGCCCGGCGGCCTGGCTGGACCACGGCTACGCGGTGGTCCGGGTCAACTACCGGGGTTCGACCGGGTACGGCCGGGAGTGGACGGACGCGCTCAAGCACCGGGTCGGTCTGATCGAGCTGGAGGACGTCGCCGCGGTCCGCGAGTGGGCGGTCGCCTCGGGGCTCGCCGACCCGGCCAGGCTGGTGCTG
Organism: Streptomyces sp. NPDC057271; assembly: GCF_042668715.1. Taxonomy (NCBI): domain Bacteria; kingdom Bacillati; phylum Actinomycetota; class Actinomycetes; order Kitasatosporales; family Streptomycetaceae; genus Streptomyces; species Streptomyces sp. NPDC057271. The sequence goes on along the minus strand of NZ_JBHUYJ010000006.1, from coordinate 63,517 downwards.
TCCGGGGGGTCGTGGGGCGGCTATCTGACGCTGCTCGGGCTCGGCACGCAGCCCGACGCCTGGTCGGTCGGGCTCGCCGCCGTCCCGGTCGCGGACTACGTGACGGCGTACGAGGACGAGATGGAGGCCCTGAAGGCGCTGGACCGGACGCTCTTCGGCGGCTCTCCGGAAGAGGTGCCGGACCGTTTCGAGGCCTCGTCCCCGCTGACGTACGTCGACCGGGTCACGGCGCCGGTGTACATCTCGGCGGGCGTCAACGACCCGCGCTGCCCGATCCGCCAGATCGACAACTACGTGGACCGGCTGGGCGCCCGGGGCGCGGTCCACGAGGTGTACCGGTACGACGCGGGGCACGGCTCGCTGGTGGTGGAGGAGCGGATCAAGCAGGTCCGTCTGGAGCTCGACTTCGCCGCGCGTCACCTGGGGACCCGGCCGGTCGCGGAGTGAGGCGGCTGCGTACCGTGGAGGGGTGTACCGGTTCCTGAAAACGCCCCGCTGGTGGGGGATCAACGTCTTCGTCCTGTTGGCGATCCCGTTCTGCCTCTTCATGGGGACCTGGCAGATGGGCAAGTTCGAGGACCGCGTCGACTCCCACCGGGAGGCGGAGCAGGCCCCGGATCCGGGCACGCTGAAGACCGAGCCGCTGAGCGCGCTGCTGCCGGTGGACAAGGAGACATCGGGCCGGCACGCGGAGGCGAGCGGGCGGTACGGGGAGCAGTTCCTGGTGCCGGACCGTGAGCTGGAGGGCCGTGCGGGCGCGTACGTCCTGACCCTGTTGAAGACGGACGAGGGCACGTCGCTTCCGGTCGTACGGGGCTGGATGCCGGCCGGTGCGGAGGCACCGGCCCCGCCGTCGGGCCGGGTCACCGTGGTGGGCGCCCTCCAGGCGTCCGAGAACACGGGGACGAAGGGCGTCCACGCGGCGGGCGGCCTCCCGGAGGGCCAGCTCGGCATGATCAGCGCGGGGTCGCTGGTCAACCTGGTCCCCGACGAGGTCTACGACGCGTGGATCACGCTCACGGACTCCCCCGACGGGCTGACCCCGGTCCCGGCGGCGGCCGCGGCGGGCACGTCGCTCGACCTGAAGGCGTTCCAGAACCTCGGCTACACGGCGGAGTGGTTCGTCTTCGCGGGCTTCGTCGTCTTCATGTGGTTCCGCCTCCTGCGCCGCGAGGCGGAGACCCACCGCGACGCGGCCCTGGGCCTGTAGACGCCTGAGCGCCCCGGGCCGCGGGAGTCACGGGCCCGGGGCCGCAGGTCACGGGCCCCGGCCCCCGGGCCACAGGCCACAGGCCCCCGCGCCACAGGTCACAGGTCACGCGCCCCCGGCCCCCGGGCCACGGGCAGCCCACCCGCGCCCCCGGAGGGGCGCTACGACGCGTCCAGCACGCCCGTGCGGTAGATGGTGCCCGCGCACGCGTTGGGGATCGTCGTGGCCGCCTGGGGGCCGCCGGGCTCGGCCGTGTGGCTGATCGCGACGCTGCCGTCGGCGGGCGTCCCGTCCAGGCGGAACTGAGGGGCCGTGCCGTCGACGGCGTCACCGCTGCCGGTCGAGCCCGAGGCTCCCGACGCCGCGCCGTCGCCGTCCTTCGTCGGACTCGGAGTCGGGTCCACGCTCGGGCTCGGCTCGGGGTCCGGGGTCGGCTCGGGGTCCGGGGGCGTGTCCGTGGTCGGGCACGTCTCCGCCGGGACCCAGGCGAACTTCACCTCGTACGCCTTTTCCGGCTTCAGGAGCAGCGTGGACGACTCCTGCGAGGGGTCGGGCAGGCCGCTCGCCGCGTCCCCGGGGGTGTGCTCCACGACCGAGATCCTGGCCGGGTTCGCCGCCCCGAGGGCCTGGAAGCCGACGCTGCCGTCGCCGCTCACCACGCACTCCTCGCCGGAGACGTTGGCCACGCGGAAGGTGCCGTAGACCGTCCCCTCGGCGTCCGGTCCGCCCGCCTGCACCGAGCTGACGGCCAGCTGCGCGGCGTCGCACACCGGCGAGGCCCCGGACGGGGACTTCGAGCCGCCGCCCGCGCTCTCGTTCGTGGAGTCCTCGGAGACCCCGCCCTCGGCTCCCTGGCTCGGAGGGGTGGTGCCGGTCGGCGTGCCGCCGTTCCCCCCGGTCTCGACACCGGTCTCGGAGCCCGTACCGCCCTGCGCCTGCTCGCCGTGACCGGCGTTGACGGCCTGGTCGGCGGTGATGCCGCCGGAGTTGGCGACGTGCACGAAGGCGGGGACGGCGGTTCCGAGCAGCACGGCGGCCGCGGCGAAGCCGACGACGGCCTGACGCTTGCGGGTGCGCCGTGCGGGTACGGCACGGCGCAGGTGGTCGAGGGCTCCGTCGGTGGGCTCGAGGTCGGCCACCGCGCCGTGGAGCAGCCTGCGCAGCGTCAGTTCGTCGCCGCCGAAGAGGTCGTCGCGGCCGTCGGCCCGCTCGTTGTCCGGCCCGTCGTTCACAATCCCGTGTCCCATGTCGTCGCGGTCGCCGTCGGGCAGCCCACTCGGCCTCGTACCGCCCGGCCTCGTGTCGTCGGTGCTCATGCCGTCGCCTCCATAGCGACGCGCAGCGCCGCGATGCCACGTGAGCCGTACGCCTTCACCGAACCCAGGGATATGCCGAGCGTCTCGGCCACCTGGGCCTCCGTCATGTCCGCGAAGTACCGCAGGACCAGCACCTCACGCTGACGCCGCTGCAGCCCGCGCATCGCCTTGATGAGTGCGTCCCGCTCCAGCTGGTCGTACGCGCCCTCCTCCGCGCTCGCCATGTCCGGCATCGGCTTCGACAGCAGCTTGAGGCCGAGGATGCGGCGGCGCAGCGCGGAGCGGGAGAGGTTGACGACGGTCTGGCGCAGGTAGGCCAGCGTCTTCTCCGGGTCCCGCACCCGTTTGCGCGCGGAGTGGACACGGATGAACGCCTCCTGGACCACGTCCTCGCAGGAGGCCGTGTCGTCGAGGAGCAGCGCGGCGAGACCGAGCAGCGAGCGGTAGTGCGCTCGGTAGGTCTCGGTCAGATGGTCGACGGAGGTGCCCGCGGACACGACGCCGTCAGCGCTCTCGCGTGGCGAGGGGATGCCTGACACGCCGGTCGTACGGGTCCCTGCGGGCATGGGGGCGATCACCGGCATGCCGCCGGCCGGACGCGGGCGCCTGAGCGGGCGCACCACGGAGCCCGCGGTGCCGCGTGCGGGAACGGTGAGCGTCCCTCGCGCGGGGACCGCTGTCGTGCCGCGGAGCGGGACGACGGCTGCGATGTCGAGTACCTCTGCCACGCCTGTTGGACACGCGTCCCCCCGTCAGGGTTGTACGAGTACGCCACCGTTTTTGACGGTGCACCAATAACCCTCATGCGTACCCGTTCTTCCCCAATGCCCCGTTTTCACAGCACGTTCTCCGACACACCACATGGGTGCGCCCAGAGACGCATCACACCCAACTACCGGTTGCGGTAAGGGGTGAAGAGCATCGTCGAACATGTCGTCATCCCAGTTCAAGGGGCACCTGACGCCGATTTGCTCACAGGTCGTCCACAGATCCTACAAAGCTGAACGATCAGTCGTCGTCGATTTCCGGACGCTCGGGGCGAATGATCGACTCCGCGATCTGTACGGCGTTCAGCGCCGCGCCCTTGCGGAGGTTGTCGCCGCAGACGAAGAACTCGAGCGCCCGCTCGTCGTCCATCGACCTGCGCACACGCCCGACCCAGACGGGATCCGTGCCCACGACGTCGGCGGGCGTGGGGAAGTCGCCCGCGGCCGGATCGTCGTAGAGCACCACTCCGGGCGAGGTCGCCAGGATCTCGTGCGCCCGCCCGACGCTCACCGGCCGCTCGAAACGCGCGTGTACGGAGACCGAGTGCCCGGTCACCACCGGGACGCGCACACAGGTGGCCGCGACACGCAGCCCGGGAAGGCCGAGGATCTTGCGGGTCTCCTCGCGCAGCCGCACCTCCTCGGAGGACCAGCCGTCCTCCCGCAGCTCCCCCGACCAGGGCAGCACGTTGAGCGCGACCGGCCCGGGAAAGGGTCCGGTGTCGTCGCCGACGGCCCGCCGTACGTCACCGGGGTGCGTGCCCAGCTCGGTCCCGGCCACCATCGACAACTGCTCGCGCAGGGCTGCGACACCCGCCTGCCCGCCCCCGCTCGCGGCCTGCTGGGCGGTCACCACCAGCTCACCGACCCCGAACTCGGCGTGCAGCGCGCCCACGGCGACGATCAACGCCAGCGTGGAGCAGCCGGGGCTCGCGACGATGCCCCGGGGCCGCACCCGTACGGCGTGCGGATTGATCTCGGGGACCACGAGCGGCACGTCCGGATCGGCCCGGAACGCCGCGGAGCTGTCCACGACCACCGCGCCCTTGGCCGCGGCGATGGGCGCCCAGCGCGCCGCGATGTCCTCGGGCACCAGGAAGAGGGCGAGGTCGACGCCCTCCAGTGCCTCCTCGCTCAGGGCGAGGACCTCGGTCTCCTCACCGCGCACGGCCAGCTTGCCGCCGGCCGAGCGCGACGAGGCGACGAGTCGGATCTCGCCCCAGACGTCCGCGTGCTGCGAGAGCATCTGGAGCATGACCGCACCGACGGCTCCGGTCGCACCGACGACCGCGAGCGTCGGCTTGGGGGTCATCGTCCGGTGCCTCCGTAGACGACCGCCTCGTCGGAGTCGCTGTCGAGACCGAACGCGGTGTGCACGGCGCGCACGGCCTCGCTGACGTCGTCGGCGCGGGTGACGACCGAGATGCGGATCTCGGAGGTCGAGATCAGCTCGATGTTCACACCGGCGTCGGAGAGCGCCCGGAAGAAGTCGGCGGTGACTCCGGGGTTCGTCTTCATACCGGCGCCGACCAGGGAGATCTTGCCGATCTGGTCGTCGTAGCGGAGCGAGTCGAAGCCGATCGCGCCCTTCGCCTTCTCCAGGGCGTCGATGGCCCTGCGGCCCTCGGCCTTGGGAAGCGTGAAGGAGATGTCCGTCAGCCCCGTGGAGGCCGCGGACACGTTCTGCACGATCATGTCGATGTTGATCTCGGCGTCCGCGACGGCCCGGAAGATGGCCGCGGCCTCGCCCGGCTTGTCCGGCACGCCGACGACGGTGATCTTCGCCTCGGACGTGTCGTGGGCGACGCCCGAGATGATGGCCTGCTCCACCTTGCGGTCCCCTTGCGGCTCGTTGCTGACCCAGGTGCCCTGCAGCCCCGAGAAGGACGAGCGGACGTGGATCGGGATGTTGTAACGGCGTGCGTACTCGACGCACCGGTGCAGCAGCACCTTGGAGCCGGAGGCGGCGAGCTCCAGCATGTCCTCGAAGGAGATCCAGTCGATCTTCTTCGCCTTCTTCACCACACGCGGGTCGGCCGTGAAGACGCCGTCGACGTCGGTGTAGATCTCACACACCTCGGCATCGAGCGCGGCGGCGAGGGCGACGGCGGTCGTGTCCGAGCCGCCCCGGCCGAGCGTGGTGATGTCCTTCTTGTCCTGGGACACTCCCTGGAAGCCGGCGACGATGGCGATGTTGCCCTCGTCGAGGGCGGTACGGATCCGGCCCGGCGTGACATCGATGATGCGCGCTTTGTTGTGGACCGAGTCGGTGATGACACCGGCCTGGCTGCCCGTGAACGACTGGGCCTCGTGGCCCAGGTTTTTGATCGCCATGGCCAGCAGGGCCATGGAGATCCGCTCTCCGGCGGTCAGCAGCATGTCGAACTCACGCCCGGCAGGGATCGGGGATACCTGCTCGGCGAGATCGATCAACTCGTCCGTCGTGTCGCCCATCGCGGAAACCACGACGACCACCTGGTGGCCGTTCTTCTTGGCGTCCACGATCCGCTTGGCGACCCGCTTGATGCCCTCGGCATCGGCAACGGAGGAGCCTCCGTACTTCTGCACGACAAGGCCCACGTGCGCTCCTCGGTCAGTCTCAGCCGCAGTCATTACTGCGGTCGGCTCAGTTTAACGAGCGGCCCGGAATCGCCGACCGTATATCGCATCCTGAGATGTCCCGCTCAGTCAGTGATCACGCCCTGGGCGAACCGGACCGCCCGGTGGGTCTGCCTGCCCGGGAGAGCCGGGGGTACGCAGCGGCGGGCCGAGATGTGCGCGGGCTCACACCCCGCCGACCGGCCGCCGCACGCTCGCCTGCCGTGATGCCTCGTCGCGGCGCCCTGCCGTGGCGCCTGTCGAGACGTCCCGCTGGCGCCCCGCCGGGACGCCCCGCCGAGACACCTCGCTGGCGCCCTGCCGGGACGCCCCGCCGAGACGCCTCGCTGGCGCCCTGCCGTGGCGCCCTGCCGGGACGCCCCGCCGTGGCGCGGAGCTACTTCTTCAGCGTGTCCAGACCCAGCGGGCCCGCGATCTCCTCCGCCATGACGCGCCCCGCCTCCTCGGCGAGGTCGTCCTCGGTCAGGTCCTCGTCCGTGTCGAGGCCGTCCAGGGCCGCGAGGGGCTGGTCGAGCCGGACGTGGGCGACGAGGGACTGCAGCGCCCGCAGGGTCGCCGAGGCGGTCGGGCCCCAGTTGGAGAAGTACGAGAACTGCCACCACCACAGGGCCTCGCTCGTGCGCCCCGCCCGGTAGTGGGCCAGTCCGTGCCGCAGGTCGGTGACGATGTCGGCGAGGTTGTCGGAGATCCGGGCCGGTACGGGCGCCTTGCGCGGCTCGTACGGGTCGAAGACCTCGGAGAAGACGTCCACCGGGTCGAGCATCGTCGCGAACCGCTCGCGCAGGTCGTCCACGTCCGGCTCCGGACCCGTGTCGGTCTCGTACCGCTCGTCCGGGAGGATGTCCTCGTGCGCGCCCAGACGGCCGCCGGCGAGCAGCAGCTGGGAGATCTCGAGAAGCAGGAAGGGCACCGCGCTGTCGGGCTCGTCGCCCTTGGCCACTTCCGTGGTCGCCACGATGAAGGACTCGATCGAGTCGGCGATCTGGACCGCGAAGTCGTCCGGGTCCTGCGTGATCGCGTGCAGTGTGGCGTCAGACATCGCGGGTGCCTCCTTCGGGCGCGGGCGCGCAGACCCTGTCGTCATACATCTAGCAGTCGCCGCCCCTCGAAGGCACGCCCGAGCGTGACCTCGTCGGCGTACTCCAGATCGCCGCCGACCGGCAGGCCGCTCGCCAGACGCGTCACCTTGAGACCCATGGGCTTGATCATCCGCGCCAGATACGTCGCGGTGGCCTCGCCCTCCAGGTTCGGGTCGGTCGCCAGGATCAGCTCGGTGACCGTCCCGTCCGCGAGCCGCGCGAGCAGTTCACGGATGCGCAGGTCGTCCGGGCCGACGCCCTCGATCGGGCTGATCGCGCCGCCGAGGACGTGGTAGCGACCGCGGAACTCACGCGTCCGCTCGATCGCCACGACGTCCTTCGGCTCCTCGACCACGCAGATGACCGACATGTCCCGCCGCGGGTCACGGCAGATGTTGCACTGCTCCTGCTGCGCCACGTTGCCGCAGACCGCGCAGAACCTGACCTTCTCCTTGACCTCCAGGAGCGCGTGCGCGAGACGGCGTACGTCGGTCGGCTCGGCCTGGAGGATGTGGAAGGCGATCCGCTGGGCGCTCTTGGGACCGACGCCGGGCAGCCTGCCCAGTTCGTCGATGAGGTCCTGAACCACGCCTTCGTACAACGCGAGCGCCCTTCTCAGAAGTGCTTGTCTCTTACGGTAGTGGCTGCGGGGGCGCCTTAGAAGCCCGAGCGCCCCGGAAGCCCGGGCACCTCGGCGGCCCAGGCGGCCCAGGCAGGTGCCTCAGCGGCCCACACGGCCCGGGCAAATGCCTCAGAAGCCCAGGCCCGGCATGCCGCCCAGGCCCTGCGTCAGCGGGCCCAGCTTGTCCTGCTGGAGCTGCTGGGCGTTGTCGTTGGCGGCCTTGACCGCGGCCACGACGAGGTCGGCCAGCGTCTCGGTGTCCTCCGGGTCGACCGCCTTGGGGTCGATCACCAGACCGCGGAGCTCGCCGGAGCCGGTCACGGTCGCCGTCACCAGTCCGCCGCCCGCCTGGCCCTCGACCTCGGTCGCGGCGAGCTCCTCCTGAGCGCGCGCGAGATCCTGCTGCATCTTCTGGGCCTGCTGGAGCAGCTGCTGCATGTTGGGCTGGCCACCACCGGGAATCACGGTCACTCCTGGCATTTCGACGGTATACGGATGACATCCGGACGACTGATGTGACGACTGACGTTCGGTACGGCCGAGCCTACGTGGTCCGTGCCCGGCCTGCCGCCACAACTCTTTCGAGTGAGAAACTGCGGGCTCCTCTACCTGATCAAGACCCTCTTGCGGGCGGAAATCCCGGGATTCCGGACCCACAGCCCACCATTCGGCGGTAGGAAGGGCAGGCACCACGTGCACCGCACGTCACAGAAGGACACGAGCGCTGAGCTGAACAGAGGAGTGCCCCGGTGAGCCAGCAGCCGGAGATGCAGCCGCCGGAGATGCAGCCGCCTCAGCCGCAGCCCGGGAAACCGGGACGACCGGGAGAGCCCGGGCGGCCGGCCGCGCGTCGCGATCTGACCGGGACACCGTTCCCGCTCGGCGACTGGGGCGAGCCCGCGGAGCGTCTGGACGAGCTGTACCGCTGGGTCGAGTCGCACGCGCTGAGCACGGCGGAGTGGTACCTGTCCGACCGGGTCTGGAAGCGCCGCAGCGCCAGGGCGCTGCGGCTCGGTACGGCGCTGGGCGTGGTCGTCGGCGCCGCGCTGCCGCTGCTCGATCTGACGGGCGCGGCGGACGGTGCGGCGGGCTGGGGGTACCTGTCCCTGCTGCTCGGCGCGGCGTGCCTGGCGGGCGACCGGTACTTCGGGCTGACGTCGGGCTGGATGCGGGACGTGGCGACGGCACAGGCGGTGCAGCGCAGGCTGCAGACCCTGCAGTTCGACTGGGCGTCGGAGAGCGTACGGGAGGTCCTCGGGCCCACCGAGGGGACCGCGAGCGAGGCCGCCGAGCGATGCCTGGGGGTGCTGCGCAAGTTCTCGGAGGACGTGACGGAGCTCGTACGCGCGGAGACGGCGGACTGGATGGTCGAGTTCCGCTCCGGCCCCACGCCGCTGGCCCTGCAGTCGGTGGGGGCGGGCGGGTCCCGGCCCGAGGGCGGGCACCCGTCGGCCCGTTTCCCCCTTCCGCCGGGCACCCGCCCCAACATGCCGAGGCAGCGGCCACCCGAGCCGCGCTGACGGGCCGTACGTCCGTAGCCCGTGCGGTACGTGAGAAGGGCGCCCCCGGAGCGGGGCGCCCTTCTCACGTACCGCACGTCGTCGGCCGACGTCAGCTCAGGATGATCATCGAGCCCTGGCCGAGGCTCCGGGTCGCCGCCGCGTGCAGCCCGAGCCACACATGGCGCTCGCGTGCGAACGGACTGTCGTCGTACGCGACCGGTCCGGCCGGTTCCTCCAGCGAGGTGGGCCGTTCCGGCGGCAGCGGCGCGGCGGGCGGGTTGGCCGGGTCGATCCCGATCGCGGGGGCGACGAACTCCAGCTCCCGCAGCAGCCCGTGGGAGGACCCCAGCGGGCCGCCGCCTTCCAGGAGTTCGTCGTTGGAGAGCGGAGCAGGGAAGTCCACGGGGATGTACGCACCGGCGTGGTCGTAGTGCCAGACGAGATGGGACTGCTGTGCCGTGGCCTCGAACATCTCCAGGAGCTGCTCGTAGTCCCCGCCGAGCGCGTCGACCGGCTCGACGGGCAGGCCGCACAGGTGCAGCAGATAGGCGCGGCGCAGGAAGTGCAGGGCGTCGTAGTCGAACCCGGCGACGGGCGCGACATCGCCGGACAGCCCCGGCATGTAGGCGTACACGGGGACGGTGGGCAGACCGGACGAGGTCAGGGCCTTGTCGTAGGCGGCGATCTCTTCGGCGAAGGGATTGTCGGGGCTGTGGCACAGCACGTCGACAAGAGGGACCAGCCACAGGTCACAGGCCAAGGGAGGCTCGCTCTCCGTCAGTTGCAGGGACGGCCAGGGTAGTCGGCGCGGTCCGCACCGCACACCCGGTGGTGACCTGCCCGTCGACGCACCGCGCGACACCCGCGCGACACCTGCGTCGTCGCCCGGTCCCGCCGGTCCTCCGCCTGCTTGTTCCTACCGGCCGTCCGCCCGGCCTCCCGCCGGCCCTCCGCCGGGTTTGCCACCGGTGTCCCGCCGGGTTTGGCACCGGCCTTCCCCCTGGTTTGCTCCAACCGGTCTTCCGCCCGGCCTACCGCCGGCCCTCCGCCGGGTTTGCCACCGGTCTCCCACCGGTCTCCCACCGGTCTCCCACCAGCCTCCCACCGGCCCCCACCGGCCTCCCGCCGGTCAGCGGGACTGGCGCTCCACGCGGTCCGCCCACTCCAACGACTGCTGGTTGTAGACCCGTACGACCGCGACCGCCGCGTCCGCGTCGCCGAGGGTCAGCGCATCGACAAGCTCCACGTGGCCGCTCCACAGCCAGCCGAGGAGATCCCGGTCGGAACGCAGGTACGGCACGGAGAAGACCCACGCCTGGACCCGCAGGCGGTGCAGGAAGTCGGCGATGTAGTCGTTGGCGGAGACCAGCCGGGCCAGTTCGCGCCAGTAGCGGATGTCGTACCCGATGAGGATGTCGAGGTCACCGGCGCGGGCCGCGCGCACCGCCGCCTCGCCCCGGCGCCGTACGGAGACGAGCGCGACCCCGCGCGACACGTCGGGCCCGGGCGCGTGCACGGCCGGGTCGTGGCGGCGGAAGATGCCGTCCACGACGAGCATGCGGGCCTCGACCATCCCGCGGTAGTCGTCGATCGTGAACTGGTGCACGCGGAAGCCGCGGTGCTGGTCGGAGTCGAGGAGCCCCTGCGCGGAGAGGTCCACGAGGGCTTCGCGCACCGGCGTGGCGGAGACGCCGTACTGCTCGGCGATCTGCTTGACGGTGAATTCCTCACCCGGCTGCAAACGCCCGGCGAGCACTTCGTCACGGAGCGCGTCCGCGATCTGCCGCCGCAGGGTGTTGCGGGTGACAGCTCCGCTCGCGGGCATGGTTCGGCCCCCTCCGTCCGGCTCTGGGACACCCTAGACCAGACGAAGGGTCCGACTCCGTGACGCTTCTAACGCCGCCCGCGCGTGCGCTGCGCGGGCGGACCGCTTCCGCGGGTGCCTCCTACGCGGTGTGCTCGTCGGCCACCGAGAGCGCCGCGTCGAGGGCGCTGAGGCCCTCCTTGGCCTCCGCCTCGGAGACGTTGCAGGCGGGCACGGCGTGGGTGCGGTTCATGTTGATGAAGGGCCACAGGCCGTGCTTCTTGGCCGCCGCGCCGAAGGCCGCCATGGGGGCGTTGGCCTCGCCCGCCGCGTTGTACGGGACGAGCGGCTCGCGCGTCTCCTTGTTCCTGACGAGGTCGAGCGCCCAGAACGTACCCATGCCGCGGACCTCACCGACCGAGGGGTGACGCTCGGCGAGTTCGCGCAGGCCGGGGCCGAGGACGGTCTCGCCGATGCGGGCGGAGTGCTCGACGACCTTCTCGTCCTCCATCACCTGGATGGTGGCGACGGCGGCGGCGCAGGCGAGCGGGTGACCGGAGTAGGTCAGTCCGCCCGGGTACGGCCGCTTGTCGAAGGTCGCGGCGATCCTCTCGCTGATGGCGACACCGCCGAGCGGCACGTAACCGGAGTTCACGCCCTTGGCGAAGGTCATCAGGTCGGGCACGACGTCGAAGTGCTCGGCGGCGAACCACTTGCCGGTGCGGCCGAATCCCGCCATGACCTCGTCGAGGACGAAGACGATGCCGTACTTGTCGCAGATCTCACGGACTCCGGCGAGGTAGCCGGGCGGCGGGGTCATGATGCCGGCGGTGCCGGGGACGGTCTCCAGGATGATCGCGGCGATGGTGGCCGGACCCTCGAAGGCGATGGTGTCCTCGAGGTGGGCGAGGGCGCGCTCGCACTCCTGCTCCTCGGTCGTCGCGTAGAACGGCGAGCGGTAGAGGAACGGAGCCCAGAAGCGCACGACGCCCGCGGAGCCCGTGTCGGAGGCCCAGCGGCGCGGGTCGCCGGTCAGGTTGATCGCGGTGGAGGTGGCGCCGTGGTACGAGCGGAAGGCGGAGAGCACCTTGTGACGGCCGGTGTGCAGCCGGGCCATCCGTACGGCGTTCTCGACGGCCTCCGCGCCGCCGTTGGTGAAGAAGATCTTGTCCAGGTCGCCGGGGGTGCGCTCGGCGATGAGGCGTGCGGCCTCGGAGCGTACGTCGATGGCGAAGGCGGGCGCGAAGGTGGTGAGCTTCGCGGCCTGTTCCTGGATGGCGGCGACCACGCGCGGGTGCTGGTAGCCGATGTTGGTGTAGACGAGGCCGCTGGTGAAGTCGAGGTAGCGGTTGCCGTCGTAGTCCCAGAAGTACGAACCCTCGGCGCCGGCGACGGCGAGCGGGTCGATCAGGCCCTGGGCGGACCAGGAGTGGAACACGTGCGCGCGGTCAGCGGCCTTCACGGCCGCGCCGGCCTGGGGGTCGGGTTCGACATGAGGGGTCATGGCTCCAGGGTAAGGACGCGCAGGTCGGAGCGGCCATGACCATCTTGTCCACCGAGACCGACACGGACCAGACAGGTTGCCGTCCCCGTCCCGTACACCCGTATACGCCCGCACGCCCGGATACGCCCGCACACCCGCACGCCCGCACGCCCGGACTCCCCGGACTCCCGTATACGCCCGGACTCCCCGGACTCCCCGGCTCGCGGTCCGTGCGGCGCGCCCACGCCCCCCTTCCATAGTTGACAGCATTCTGTCGATCTGACAGTCTTCTGTCATACAAGGACCGGCACCGACATCACGCTGGAGGCCCCGAAATGCCCCGCACCGTCCACCTCGCCGTCTACGACACCCTCGCCGACTGGGAGACCGGTCACGCCACCGCCTGGCTCGCCCGCTCCGGCTTCACGGTCATGACCGTCGGCCCCGTCGCCGAGAAGCCCGTCACCACCATCGGCGGGACCCGGATCCTCCCCGACCTCTCCCTCGCAGACCTCAGGCCCGAGGACAGCGCGCTCCTGGTGCTCCCGGGCGCCGACCTCTGGGACACGAGCGACGACCTCGCCCCCTTCGCCGCCGCTGCCCGCCGCCTCCTCGACGGCGGCGTGCCCGTCGCCGCCATCTGCGGCGCCACGGCGGGGCTCGCCCGCGAAGGTCTCCTCGACGACCGCGCCCACACGAGCGCCATCTCGTACTACCTGGCGGCCACCGGCTACCAGGGCGGCGACCAGTACGTCGACGCCGACGCTGTCACGGACAAGGGCGTCGACGGCGTCGGCGACCTCATCACCGCCGGGCCGACCGAACCGGTCGCCTTCGCCCGCGAGGTGCTCGGCACCATGGGCGCCTTCGACGGCACCAGGCTGGACGCCTGGTACCGCCTCTTCCACGACTCGGACGCGGCGGCGTACGAGCTGCTCAACGCGGAGGAAGAGCCGTCGTGAGCCGGGAGCAGCAGGACGCCCTCACCCGCACCGCGCTCGGCGTCTTCCGGCTCAACGGCCAGTTCCTCGCCGTCTCGGAGGAACTGGCCCGCCCCGTGGGCCTCACCGCCGCCTGGTGGCAGGTCCTCGGAGCCGCACTCCGCGCCCCGCAACCCGTCGCGGGCATCGCCCGCACCATGGGCATCACCCGTCAGAGCGTCCAGCGGATCGCGGACCTCCTGGTCGAGCGGGGTCTCGCCGTGTACGAGCCCAATCCGGCCCACCGGCGCGCCAAGCTCCTCACGCCGACCGCCGAGGGCCTCGCGGCCGTCGAGCGGCTCGCCCCCGGCCACGCGGACCTCGCGGCCCGGCTCGCGGACGCCCTCGGCGGCCAGGCCGAGTTCGACGAGACCGCACGGGTCCTGGAGCGGCTCTCCCGCGCGCTGGAGGAGGTCAGCGGGAGCGACCCGGCTCCTCCGGTCGGTACATGGCCCCCTGTGCGTACTCCGTCGCCCGAGTGAGGACGGGGTCCGTCACCTCGGTGACCGACGTGCCGCCCGTCGCGGCGGCCTGACGGTGCGTGGCCTCCGCGTCCTCCACGTACAGCCGGACGAACGCGGGCCCACAGTCGCCTGTGGAGCCCGCCGTCCGGGTCCTGACCCCCGCCCGGGGAAGCAGGAGGACTAGCAGTAAAGGTTCGCGCCCGTCGGCACGCCCAGGATCTGCGCGAACTGCTGGTACTTCGTCACCCGGCTCTGGACCTGTGCCGGGTTCTTGCCGTCGCACTCCAGCGCACCGTTGATCGAACGGATCGTCTGGCCGAAGCCGGCGCCGTTGACCATGGCGTTGTGGCCGGTCATCGTGCCAGGGCCGTTCTGGGTGTTCCAGTACCAGAGGCCGGTCTTCCAGGCGACGGCCGACTCGCGCTCGACGCGCCAGGGGTCGGCCAGGAGGTTGATGCCGAGGGCGCCACCGGCGGCCTTGTAGTTGAAGTTCCAGGAGAGCTGGATCGGGCCGCGGCCGTAGTACGCGGCCTGGCCGGCGGGGCAGCCGTAGGACTGGCTCCAGTCGCAGTAGTGCGGGTAGTTGGCGGTGTTCTGCTCCACGATGTGGACCAGGCCGCCGGTCTCGTGATGGACGTTGGCGAGGAAGGCGGCGGCCTCCTGCCTCTTCACCGTGTCACCGCCGGTGGTGGCGAAGGCGGGGTAGGCGCCGAGGGCCGCCGTGAGGCCGCTGTACGTGTAGAAGGAGTTCCGGCTCGGGAACATCTGATTGAACTGGGCCTCGGAGACGACGAATCCGGAGGTGGGCGGCGGGGTGGTGCCGCCCCCGCAGGCGCCCTCGTCGCGCCAGACGTCCGACGTGCCGGGCCGTTCGTTCTGGGTCCACCACTTGGCGTACCAGTTGTGGCCGTTGTACGAGGCGGTCATCCCGCCCGTGTAGACGCTGGAGGAGTTCCAGCCGCCCACGCAGGCGGGTGCGGCACCGGCCGTCGTGGCGGGGAGGAAGACGGCCAGTCCGACGGCCGTACAGAGTGCGGACACAAGAATCAGCAGACGTCGCAACATGCGCTCGCCCTTCGGTGGGGGAGAGCCCAGCGAAGCGTCCTTGGTCTGAACCTGTCAAGGTCTAGACCAACACTCGGGGCGGCGACCGGTCCACTGCGCGCCGGCGCCGTCCCCACCGGGCGGCGTGGGCCGCGAGCGTCGCTCAGCTTCGCAGCATGCGCTCCAACAGGCTGGTCAGCAGCTCCCGTTCGAGCGTCGTCAGGCCGTCCATCAGCTCGTCCTGCGCTTCGGTCAGCACCTCGTCGAGACGCTCCAGATGCCGACGGCCGTGCTCGGTCATGGTGATGACGTTGCGTCGGCGGTCGTCGGGGTCGGGAGTCCGCTCGACGTGGCCGCGCTCGGAGAGCTCGTTGATGACGGCGACG
Organism: Streptomyces sp. NPDC057271; assembly: GCF_042668715.1. Taxonomy (NCBI): domain Bacteria; kingdom Bacillati; phylum Actinomycetota; class Actinomycetes; order Kitasatosporales; family Streptomycetaceae; genus Streptomyces; species Streptomyces sp. NPDC057271. The sequence goes on along the minus strand of NZ_JBHUYJ010000006.1, from coordinate 48,241 downwards.
AGGTCGCTGCGGTAGATCCCGGTGCGGCGGCTCAGGCCGGCCTGGCTGGTCGAGCCGCCGTCGTCGAGCGCGGCGAGGACCGCGTAGTGCCACTTGCGGGCGTCCTGCTCCGCGAAGCTCGCGGCGACCAGGCGGTCCGCCCGCGCGGCGGCCATGTTCAGGAGGCGGCTGGGCAGGCCGCGGAGGCGGGCCGGGGTCTGCTGTTCGTCCATCTCGGCGCTTTCGGCACCCTCGGCCCTTTCGGCACCCTCGGCCCTTTCGGCGCCCTCGGCCCTTTCGGCACTTTCGGCGCCCGCGTCGTCCGTCGTCATGCGCGCAGATTACCCCTTGCGTTAGGGCGCCGAACGATATAGCTTCGTTAGTGTCGTAAACGTTAGCTCGATGAACGGAGCCGTGACGGTCGCTGCTGGGCGGCCGCCACGGCTGAAGTGAGGGGTGAGGGGTGGAGAGTGTGGGTGTTCAGATCATCAGGATGATGCGGCCGGGCCGGTGGCCCGCCTCCGCCCTGCGGTGGGCCTCCGCGACTTCCTCCAGAGGCATGACGTCGGCCACCCGGGTGATCAGCTCCCTGGCCGCCACCTTCTCCAGGGTCTCCTTCAGCCGGGCGGCGTCGGGCCGGCCGCGCACGGTCTCGACGCGGATGTTCCGCTCGGCGGCGGGCGTCCGGTCGGCGGCGAGGGCGATGAAGGCGCCCCCGTCCTTCACCGCGGCGAGGGCCGGGGCCGCGTGGAACGCCCCGTCGAAGCAGGCGTCCACCCGCTCCGGGACGGCGGCGACCACCCGCGCGACCACCTCCTCCGGCGTGCCCCGCTCGACGCTGTGCTCCGCGCCCAGGAGTTTCAGCTCACGCTCGTCACCCTCGTGGGCGACGGCCACCACCCGCAATCCGGCCGCTGCGGCGTACTGGACGGCGAGACGGCCCACCACCCCGCTCGCGCCGGTCACGAGCAGCGTCGCCCCCGCTGGGAGCGCGAGCCGGTCGAGACCCTGCTGGGCGGTGGCGGAGGCCAGCGGGACGGAGGCGGCCACCGTGTAGTCCACCTCGTCCGGGATCGGGGCCAGCCACTCCGGGGCGGCCCGCAGGACCTCGGCGTACGTCCCCTCGCCCGTCAGCTCCTCGAACCAGGGCACGAAACCGGCCACGCGGGTCCCGGCGGGCATGCCGGGCACCGGGTCCATCAGCTTGCCCGCGAAGTCCGTACCGAGCACGAAAGGAGGCTTGAGATCACCCACATGACCGGGGTACCGGCCGGCGCGGATCCGCAGGTCCGCCTGGTTCACACCGGCCGCCTTCAGACGCACGCGGACACGTCCCGGGACGTCCCCGGCCTCGGGCTCGGGCCGGCGGGCCATCCTCAGGACCTCAGGGCCACCGTAGGCGGTCACTTCGACGACACGCATGGGGTTCCTCTCCGACGGGCCCCCTGGTGGCCATTACACCCACGGTCCACACCCCCGGCAACAGATAGGCGGCCAACCCGTAGCGACCTGAACGAAGGAAGAACACCTGATGGCGGGAAACGACCTCACCCACAGAACCGCACACGCGTCCGTACCGTCTCGCTCGTGGACTGGGTTACCGCAGAGAACGTCATCGCCGTGGTCACGGCGCTCCTCGGTGTCCTCGTCTCCGCCGGTGTCGTCGCCTACGAGCGCTTCATGCAGCGGGGCAGGCGGCTGGGATACCGCGTGCAGCTCAACACGCCCCTGCACATGGCGGACGAGACCGTCGGCGACCTCACGCTGCGGGACGGCGACCTCGGCGATGCCAACGGTTCCACCCTGGTCCTCCTCCGGATCGAGAACGACGGCCTGCGCGAGATCAACCACGGGGACTACGCGCAGTCCAGCGAACCCGAGGGCCTGAAGATCACCTTCGGGAACAGAACGGTCCAGGCGGTCGTCGCCACGATCCCGCGGGAGTTCGAGCCGGTACGGAACGACATGGCGACCGGGCACGGGCTGCGCAAGGACGGCGACTCCGTCCTGATGCCCAAGGTGTCGCTGGAGCGCAAGCAGTACTTCAAGCTGCTCGTCCTGCTCTCCGGCAGCGTCACCGAGCGCGCGATCCGGATCACCGGCACGCGTGACGTGGTGGACATCCACCGCAACGAGAGCATGAGCGTCGACGACAAGGCACCGACCTTCAGCCCCGCCGCCCGGAACATCTCCCTCATCCTCGCCGCCTGCGTGGTCACCCTCGCCACCATCATCGTCCGCAGCGACAACCCGCCGCCCATCGGCTGCGCCCGGGGCACCCTGACGGTCACCGGCTCCACCGCGTTCGCCCCGGCGGTGCGCGAGCTGGCGCAGAAGTACGAGAGGGACTGTGAGGGGTCCACCGTCGTTGTCGACGCCCACGGCTCGACGGCGGGCATCAGGGAGCTGGCGGCGGCGGGCGCCGATGCCGGGAAGGGCTCCCCGGCCGTCGTCGCGCTCTCCGACGGCCAGAAGCCCGGCGGCTACCCGCAGCTGCGCGAGAGCATGGTCGCCGTCTCCCTCTTCACCCTCGTCGTCCACGACGGGATACCGGTCACCGACCTCACCCTCGACCAGGTCCGGAGCCTCTACCAGGGCCGGATCACCAACTGGAGCGAGATACCGGGCGGCCCGGACGTACCGGTGCGGCTGGTCAGCCGGGACGCCAACTCCGGCACGCGGGAGGTCTTCCAGCGCCGGGTTCTCGGCCGCAACGAGCCCGGGAACTCCTCCCGGGACTGCCAGAACCAGGACGACCCGGAGTCCCCGGTGGTGCGCTGCGAACTCGACAGCACGGACCAGGTGCTGTCGACGGTCGCCAGGCTGCCGGGAGCCGTCGGCTACACCGAACTCCGCGCCGCGAGCGGGCTGAAGGGCCTGCACCGGGTCGCCATCGACGGCCGGATGGCCGACGTGGACGAGATCGGCGAATCGACCTACCCGTACCGGGAGATCGAGTACGCCTACACCTGGGGCGAGCCCCCGGCCGACTCGCTGACCTCCAGCTTTCTCGCCTACCTGAGCCAGGGCAGCGGCCAGGACGTGATCCGTACCCACGGGCATCTGCCCTGCGCGACACCCAAGGGTCTGCGGATCTGCGGCGAAGGATGACGCCCCACCTCCGAGGCGGTCTGGCATCCTCTTCCGACGTGGAGCCATTGAACGCGGAAGACCCGGTCAGCATCGGCCCGTTCCGTCTGCTCGGACGGCTGGGCGCCGGCGGGATGGGCCGGGTGTTCCTCGCCCGTTCGGCGGGCGGCCGGACGGTGGCGGTGAAGGTCGTGCACGCGGAGCTGGCCGCCCGGGACGAGTTCCGGCGCCGGTTCGCCCGCGAGGTCGCAGCGCTGGAACAGGTCGGCGGCACCGGCACGGCCCCGGTCCTCGGTTCGGACACGGCGGCCGAGTCCCCCTGGGTGGCGGTCGGTTACGTCCCGGGACCGTCGCTGCGGGCCGTGGTGGGCGAGGAGTTCGGACCGCTGCCGGCCGCGACGGTACGTACGCTCGCCTCCGGGCTCGCCCGGGCGCTGACCCATGTGCACGCCGCCGGGCTCGTCCACCGCGACCTGAAGCCGTCCAACGTGCTGCTCACCGTCGACGGTCCGCGGATCATCGACTTCGGTATCGCCCGCGCCGTGGAGACGGTCACCGACGGCGGGCTGACCAGCACCGGCGCCGTGGTCGGCTCGCCGGGCTTCATGTCGCCCGAGCAGGTACGCGGCGAGAAACTGACCGCGGCCTCGGACATCTTCTGCCTGGGCTCGGTCCTCGTCTACGCGGCGACGGGCCAGGCTCCGTTCGGTACGGCCGACAGCGGTGTCCACGCCACGATGTTCCGCATCGCCCACGACGAACCCGACCTGGGGGAGCTTCCCTCCGAACTGGCCGGTCTGGTCCGGGCCTGCCTCGCCAAGGACCCGGCCGCCCGCCCCACGGCCGCCGAGCTGGTGGAGACGATCACGGTCGCCGACCCCTGGCTGCCGGCGGAGGTGCTGGCCCGCCTCGGCCGTCACGCCGCGCGGGTCCTGGAGGCGGAGGCGACCACCTCGGCCGTCGCCGCCGACGGCACTGCCAGGACCGGCCCCGGCGATCCCACTCACCCGCCCGCCCCGAAGGCCCCCAAGCGGCGGCGCGGCGGCCTGATCGCCGCGGCCACGGCCCTCGTCGTCGCCGCGGCGGTCACGCTCACGTACGTCTTCTGGCCGGACCCGGGCACGGGCCGCGACGAGCAGAAGAACCGTGCCGCCGGACAGAGCGCCGCCGGACAGACCGGCGATGTGTCCGCGCGCCCGTCGGGGATCGTGGCGGCCGCGTTCCTGGGCGCCTGGGAGGGGGTCCAGAGCGGTTCGGCCGACCACCCCCGCGAGACCGCCCGGATCGAGATCGGCCAGGGAGCCGCGGGCGCCAAGGTCGCCGTCTACGTCCAGGTGAGCGAGGAGCGGCTGTGCATGGGCCGTTCGCGGCTCGTCTCCGCCGACGAGGACAAGGTGGTCCTCGGCGAGTCCGACGTCACGACGAGCGTCCCCGCCCAGCGCTGTACCCCCGCCCCGCACCAGACGCTCACCCTGCGCTCCCCCGACGTCCTGGAGTGGTCCTCCGGAGCCGCGAAGGCCACCTTCCGCAAGGCGGGGACGGGCACAAGCGTCGTCCCGGAGCGGCTCGTCGGCCGGTGGAAGATGGAGAACGACCCGCTGATCTACGGCGAGAACCGCGACCGCTACAGCGACGAGGTGACCATCACCCAGGGCCCCGTGGGTGCCGCCGCCTTCCGCCGGGTGCACGTCTATCCGCGCACCGACGACGAGGGCAACCCGACGCCCGACTCGCTCGTCTGCACCTTCACGGCGATCCTCGCCGGCTCCGGAACGCCGCTGGTCGTCGGACCGGCGACCGCGGTCCCCGACGCCTCGGACCGCGACTGCGAGCGGGCCGGCATCTCCGGCTACCTGGCGGTCGACCGCTTCAAGGGACGGGACCGGCTGCTGGTCTTCCCGATGACGGACGGGGAGCCGGGCGAGTACTACCGCCTCTAGCGGCCCGGGCCTCCCGGGCCTCCCGGGTCACCGGAGGCGGCCGGCAGACGACTGTGCCCCGGTGCCGAATCCGGCACCGGGGCACACCCGCAACACCTGAGCGCCTGAGCGCCTGAGCGCCTACAGGAACGAGTTGATCTCGATCGTCTCGGTCCTGCCCGGGCCCACGCCGATCGCCGAGATCGGTGCGCCCGACATCTCCTCCAGCGCCTTCACGTACGCCTGCGCGTTCTTCGGCAGGTCCGCGAAGGTCTGGGCCTTGGTGATGTCCTCGGACCAGCCCGGCAGCATCTCGTAGATCGGCTTCGCGTGGTGGAAGTCGGTCTGCGAGTACGGCAGCTCCTCGACGCGCTTGCCGTCGATCTCGTACGCGACGCAGACCGGGATCTGCTCCCAGCCCGTCAGCACGTCGAGCTTGGTGAGGAAGAAGTCCGTCAGGCCGTTGACCCGGGTCGCGTACCGCGCGATGACCGCGTCGAACCAGCCGCAGCGGCGGTCACGGCCGGTGGTGACACCGCGCTCGCCGCCGATGCGGCGCAGCGCCTCGCCGTCCGCGTCGAAGAGCTCCGTCGGGAACGGACCGGCGCCGACACGGGTCGTGTACGCCTTGAGGATGCCGATGACCCGGCTGATCTTCGTCGGACCCACGCCCGCACCGGTGCAGGCGCCGCCCGCGGTCGGGTTCGAGGAGGTGACGAAGGGGTACGTGCCGTGGTCGACGTCCAGGAGCGTGCCCTGGCCGCCCTCGAAGAGCACGACCTTGTCCTCGTCGAGCGCGTTGTTCAGGATCAGGGTGGTGTCCGCGACGAACGGCTTGATCTGCTCCGCGTACTGGAGCATCTCCTCGACGATCTGCGCGGCGTCGATGGCGCGGCGGTTGTAGAGCTTGGCGAGAAGCTGGTTCTTGCCCTCGAGCGCCGCCTCGACCTTCTGGGTGAGGATCGACTCGTCGTACAGGTCCTGGACCCGGATGCCGACGCGGTTGATCTTGTCGGCGTAGGTCGGGCCGATGCCGCGCCCCGTCGTGCCGATCTTGCGCTTGCCGAGGAACCGTTCCGTCACCTTGTCGAGGGTGACGTTGTACGGGGTGATCAGATGCGCGTTGCCGCTGATCAGGAGCTTCGACGTGTCGACGCCTCGCTCGTTCAGTCCGCTCAGCTCGGAGAGCAGGACCGCCGGGTCGACGACGACTCCGTTTCCGATCACCGGGGTGCACCCCGGGGAGAGGATTCCGGAAGGGAGAAGATGCAGCGCGTACTTCTGGTCGCCGACGACGACGGTGTGGCCGGCGTTGTTGCCGCCCTGGTAGCGCACTACATAGTCAACGGATCCACCGAGGAGGTCGGTGGCCTTTCCCTTGCCCTCGTCACCCCACTGAGCACCGAGCAGCACAAGTGCGGGCACAGGCGTACACCCCTTCCGGGTGGGGCATGTCCAAGGTCAGGGGCCGAGGCCGCCTCACCGGTGTGCCCCGGAATAGACGAAGCCCCTGGCGCAATAGCGCAAGGGGCTCTTGCACAAAGATGCTACCCGAGGAAGGACCGAGGTGTCGGCTCACGACCAGCTGCTGGTGGTCATCGACCCGGTCGCCCGCCGAAGTGACGGCGAGTCCGTACGGATCGCGAAAGATGTGTTGTGTGCGGGAGCGGAGACGAAGATCTGTCTTCCGGACAGCCCGGAGGAATTCTCCCGGGCCCTTGCCCGCCGGGGCTCCCGGCGTCCCGTCGTGGTCGGCGACGACCGTGCGCTGCTACGGACGGTGACCCTGCTGCACCGTGAGCGTGACCTCGCGGACGGGGCGCTGTCGCTGGTTCCGATCGGCGCGCCCGACACCCTGGAAGTGGCGTACGCGCTCGGCGTGCCGCGCAGCACGGTGACGGCCGCCCGGGCGGTGCTCGACGGGGCGGTGCACCGGCTCGACCTGCTCGTCGACGACAGCGACGGGGTCGTCCTGGGTGATCTGCGCATCCCCGCGGGGCGGGGCCCGGTCGTACCGGCCCCCGCCGCGCCGACCGTCTGGGACACCTGCCGGTCCCTGGTCCGCACCCTGGTCCACCCCGCCCCGGCACAGGCCGCCGTCCGCGTCCACCGGCTGCGGGTGGAGGCGGACGGCGTCCTGCTCAGCGATGTGGGCGCGCCGGTGGAGGGGGTGAGCGTGCGATCCCTCGCGGGGCTGGCCGCGATCACGATCCATCCCCCCTCCGCGCCGCCCATCCACACCGACGCCCGCACCTTGACGGTCTCGGGCCCTGACTTCCGCTACCGCGCGGACACGGTGGTGTCGGGCCCGGTCCGGAGGCGGACGTGGACGGTGCGGGAAGGGGCCTGGGGGCTGACCCTGCCGAAGGCCTGAGGGCGGACACTCCCGGGCGACATGAGGCGCCGGGCTCCTTCCCCGCTTGCCAGACCTATCGATTATCAATAGATTCCCATCGTGACTCGATCGAAGGAGCGATGATGGGACAACTCGCGGTGCTGGCCCTGCGCGCCGTGCTCGTGCTGCTGCTCGTCGGCTCGGTGTTCGTACTGACGGTGATCGTGCCGGCGATGCTCCTCGACTCGGAGGACCCCAGCGGCGAACTCGCGCACCTGCGCGTCCCGATCATCGTGATCTTCGCCCTGGGCGTCGTGTGCGCCCAGACCGTCCTGGTCTGCGTCTGGCGGCTGCTGACGATGGTGCGACGCGGGACGGTGTTCTCCCACGCCGCCTTCCGGTACGTGGACGTCATCACCGGCGCCTTCGTGGCCGCCGCGCTTCTGGTCTTCGCCCTGGGCGCCATCCTGGCGCCCGGCGAGGCCGTCGCCCCCGGCGTGGTTCTCCTGCTCGGCGGAGTCGGCCTCGGGATCCTGGGGGTCGGGCTGATCGTGCTCGTCCTGCGCATGCTCCTCGCCCAGGCCGTCGCGCGCGATGTCGAGGCGACGGCGATGCGGGCCGAGCTGGACGAGGTGATCTGATGCCGATCACCGTCGACATCGACGTGATGATGGCCAGGCGGAAGATGTCCGTCGGCGAGCTGGCAGAACGCGTCGGAATCACCCCGGCCAACCTGGCGGTGCTCAAGAACGGTCGCGCCAAGGCGGTGCGCTTCACGACGCTCGCGGCGCTCTGCGAGGTACTGGAGTGCCAGCCGGGGGACCTGCTGCGGTGGACACCGGGGGACGCCGAAACGGACCCCGGACCCGCCACCGAGGCCACCGAGCCCGCAACCGAGGCCGCCGAAGCCCAGGCCTGAGCCGGCCGCCGCGCCCAGCCCCGGGAGGCTCAGGCCCGCCCGCCCCGTCCACCCGGTCCCGGGCCCGAGGCCCCCGCTCCCGAGCCTCAGGCTCGCCCGCTTCCTCCTACGCCTTCGGTTCCTCCGCCGCCATGGCCGCCTTGTGGTCGCGCCAGCGGTCCAGCATCGTCAGCATCTCCTTCTGGAGGAACTCGAAGAAGGCCGCGGTCTCCGCCGTCCGGCGCCCCGCCGCCGTGTCCGCGCCGAGGATCTCCGAGCCGTCACGGAGCACCTTCTCCCAGCGCGTCAGGATCGCGTCGCGGCGGGTGAGCGACTCGTACCAGACCTCGTCGTGCAGGACGTAGCGGTCGCGGCGCGAGCCGGGGTCGCGTTCGCGGCTGACCATGCCGACCTGGCTGAGATAGCGGATCGCCCCGGAGACGGCGGCCGGGCTGATCCGCAGCCGGTCCCCGAGCTCGGCGGAGGTCATCGACGCGCTCTCCGAGGCGAGCAGCGCCGCGAAGACGCGCGCCGCCATCCGCTGCATCCCGGCCTCGGTCAGCTCGGCGGCGAAACGCTCGACGAAGCGCGACACCGCCCCTTCGTCGCCGCCCTCTGCCCTGTAGGTGGTCGTCGTCTCGCTCATCCCCCAACTTTATACGCTTCCTTAACTTCACAAGTTTGTGAAACCAGCGTACGTTCTGAACCATGACGAAGGCAATCACCGTGGCCGGGCTGCACAAGTCGTTCGGCCGCACGCACGCGCTGGACGGCCTCGACCTCGCGGTCGAGACCGGCGAGGTCCACGGTTTCCTCGGCCCCAACGGCGCCGGGAAGTCCACGGCCATCCGGGTCCTCCTCGGGCTGCTGCGCGCCGACTCCGGCGCCGCCCAGGTCCTCGGCCGGGACCCGTGGCACGACGCCGTCGAGCTGCACCGCCGCATCGCGTACGTCCCCGGTGACGTGACGCTCTGGCGCAACCTCTCCGGCGGCGAGGTCATCGACCTGTACGGGCGGCTGCATGACGGCGGCCGCGAGAGGCGCGTCAGGCAGGGCGGTGGGCGAAGCGCGGGCGGGCTCGACAAGGTCCGGCGGGCCGAGCTGATCGAGCGGTTCGAGCTCGACCCGACGAAGAAGGGGCGGACGTACTCCAAGGGCAACCGGCAGAAGGTCGCCCTCGTCGCCGCCTTCGCCTCCGACGTCGACCTGCTCATCCTCGACGAGCCCACCAGCGGGCTCGACCCCCTGATGGAGGAGGTCTTCCAGCGCTGCGTGGCGGAGGAACGCGAACGCGGGCGGACGATCCTGCTCTCCTCGCACATCCTCAGCGAGGTGGAGACCCTCTGCGACCGGGTCAGCATCATCCGCAAGGGGCAGACGGTCGAGACCGGTTCGCTGGCCGACCTGCGCCACCTCACCCGTACCAGCGTCACCGCCGAACTCGCGGGCGTCCCCAACGGCTTGGCCCACCTCCCCGGTGTCCACGACCTCGCGGTACAGGGCCACCGGGTGCGGCTCCAGGTCGACACCGACAAGCTCGACGCGGTGCTGCGCTCGCTCACCGAGTCGGGGGTGCGCTCGCTCACGAGCACCCCGCCCACCCTGGAGGAGCTGTTCCTGCGGCACTACGCCGACGACGCGCGTACGGACGGGGTGACCGCGCGATGAGTACGCTCGCCGTTCAACTGACCGGGACCGGGGCGCTCGCGCGGCTCGCCCTGCGCCGCGACCGGCTGATGATGCCGATCTGGGTCGTCGTCACCGGCGGTCTGGTCGCCAGCGGGGTCGGCTCCCTGGGGGGCCTGTACGCGACCGAGGCGCAACGCGCCGAGCTGGCCGCGTCGATGACCGCCAACAGCTCCATGCGCTCGCTGTACGGACCGGTCTTCGGCGACTCGCTCGGCGGGCTCGTGGCCTGGCGGTTCGGCACCTTCGCCGCCGTGCTCGCGGCCGTGATGAGCCTGATCATCGTCGTACGGCACACCCGGGAAGAGGAGGAGACGGGGCGTCAGGAGCTGCTCTCCTCGGCCGTGGTGGGCCGGCGGGCCCCGCTGACCGCCGCGTTCCTGGCCGCGCTCGTCGCCAACACGGGCGTCGCGCTCCTGATCACCGCCGGACTCGCGGGGCAGGGGGTGGGCGGGGCGCTCGCGCTCGGCCTCGCCGTCGGCGGTACGGGGATGCTCTTCGCCACGGCGGCGGCGATCGTCGCGCAGCTCACGGAGAGCGCGCGGCTCGCCAAGGGCCTGGCGTCGGCGGTGCTCGGTCTGGCCTTCGTGCTGCGGGCGGCGGGGGACGCGGGCAGCGCCTCCGGCTCTTCGGCTCTGACGTGGCTCTCGCCGATCGGCTGGGCCGAGAACGTCCGCGCCTTCGCGGGTGAGCGGTGGTGGGTCCTGCTCCTGATCGCGGCGGTCGCGCTCGTCCAGGCGGCGGTGGCGTACGAGCTGGCCGGCCGGCGTGACGTGGGTATGAGCTTCCTGCCGACCCGGCCGGGCCCGGCGGAGGGCCGGCTCGGCACGGCCGGGGCGCTTGCCTGGCGGCTGCAGCGCGGGACCGTGCTCGGCTGGTCGCTCGGCTTCCTGCTCGGCGGGCTCGTCTTCGGCGGGATCGTCGAGGGCGCGGCGGACATCGTGGGCGACAACGAGCAGGCTCGGGAGATCTTCGAGCGGATGGGCGGTCAGAGCGGCCTGACCGACGCGTTCCTCGCGACGATGGTCGGCATGTTCGGGATGATCGCGGCGCTGTACGCGGTCGGATCGGTGCTGCGGCTGCACGGCGAGGAGACCTCGCAGCGGGCGGAACCGGTGCTGGCGATCGCGGTGGGGCGGGTGCGCTGGGCGGCGGGTCATCTGGTGATCGCCTTCGGCGGGGCGGCGCTGATCATGCTGCTGGCCGGGCTCGGCCTGTACGTCTCCTACGGCCGTGATCTCGGACCGATCCTGGGCGCGTCGCTGGCCCAGCTCCCCGCGATCTGGACGCTGGCGGGTCTCGCGGTGCTGCTGTGGGGCGCGTTCCCCAGGGCGGCGGTGGCGGGCTGGGGGGTGGGGGGTCTCTGTCTGGCGCTGGGGTGGATCGGCCCGGCGCTGGACCTTCCGCAGGCGGTCCTGAACGTGTCGCCCTTCGGCCACCTGCCGAAGCTGCCGGGGCAGGAGATGGCATGGGGCCCGGTCTGGACGCTGACGGCCGTCGCGGCTGCGCTGGTGGCGACGGGCCTGTGGCGCCTGCGGGAGCGCGACATCACGACGTCCTGACGCCGGGGCCCGCAGCGGGCCCCCTAGGGTCGTCGTCCCGCGTCGCGGGACGACGGTCCTACGGCGTCGGCGGCCGCTACGGCGGCGACGGCGACAGAAAGCGACGGCCGCAGCGGCGACGGCGACAGACGGCGACGGCCGCAGCGGCGACGGCGACAGACGGCTACCGACTGCTACTGCCGCTCCGGACGGCTCCGGACGGCTCCGGACGGCTCCGGACGGCTCCGGCGGCGGCCGGCTACTCCGCTACGGACGACTACAGCCGCTACAGCGGTAGCTACACCTCCACCAGCAGTTCGCTCACGCCCCGGATCACATAGCCGGGGTTCCAGCGCGGCTCCGCCGCCAGGCGCAGGCGGGGGGCCCTGCGGAGCAGTTCGCCGAAGCTCGCCGTCAGTTCCAGGCGGGCCAGCGGCGCGCCCAGGCAGTAGTGGATGCCCGCGCCGAAGGTGATGTGCGGATTCTCCGTACGGGAGAGGTCCAGGACGTCCGGGGAGGCGAAGCGGGCCGGGTCGCGGTTGGCCGAGCCGAAGAGGAGGGCGACCTCCGAGCCGCGCGGGATCACGACGCCGCCGACCTCGATGTCGTCGAGGACCCAGCGCTCGAACATCTGCAGCGGTGTGTCGTAGCGCAGCAGTTCTTCCACAGCTGTGGACAACATTCCGTCCGGATCGGCCCGGAGCGCGGCCAGCTGCTCCGGGTGCCGCAGCAGCGTCCACCAGCCGTTCACGGTCGTGTTCACCGTCGCCTCGTGCCCCGCGTTGAGCAGCAGCACGCACGTCGAGACCATCTCCTGCTCGGTCAGCTCCTCCACGGCGATCAGCGAGGAGATGAGGTCCTCCCCCGGGTCCTTGCGCCGCCGCTCGATCAGCTCCCGCAGGTACGCCGAGAATTCGAGCGAGGCCTGGACCGCCCGCCGCGCCGTCTCCTCCGACGGGTTCAGCTCGAACATCCCGCAGATGTCCGACGACCAGGGCCGCAGCCGCCCCCGCTCCTCGTCCTCCTCCGGGATGCCCAGCATCTCCGCGATCACGGCGACCGGCAGCGGCTCCGCCACCTCCGCGAGCAGATCGCCGCCGCCCCGCGCGACGAGACCCCCCACCAGGTCCGCGGCGAGCCGCTCCACCGTGGGCGCCAGGTTCTCCACCGTCCGCGGGGTGAACGCCTTCGACACGAGGCGCCGGATCCGCGTGTGGTCGGCCGCCTCCAGGTCGAGCAGCCCGTGGTCGTTGAGCGTGTGGAAGGGCTCGTGCGCGGCGGGCGGGGCCGTACGCCCGAACTCCTCGTGGGTGAAGCGGTGCGTGTACGTGCGGCCCAGGCGCCGGTCCCGCAGCAGCGCCGACACGTCCGCGTAGTGCGGGATCAGCCATTGGCGGGTCGGCCCGTACCAGTGCGCCCGGCCCGTGGCCCGCAGTTGGGCGTAGGCGGGGTACGGGTCCGCGACGAAGTCGGGCGACCACGGCTCGAAAGGAACGTCCATGGCCGGACGCTACCGGCCCGCCCGGCGGCCCGCACCCGTCGCTACCCGCCGACCTGCACCAGTCTCGCCTCGTAGGCGAAGACCGCCGCCTGGGTCCGGTCGCGCAGGCCCAGTTTCACCAGGATGCGGCTCACATGTGTCTTGATCGTCGACTCGGCCACCACCAGGTGGTCGGCGATCTCCGCGTTCGACAGGCCCTGCGCGATCAGCACCAGGACCTCCGTCTCCCGCTCGGTCAACTCCCCCACCTGCGACAGCGCCGGAGCCCTCGGGGTCTCCGCCGCCTTCGCGAACTCGGTGATCAGCCGCTTCGTCACGGTCGGCGCGAGCAGCGCCTCGCCGGCCGCCACCACCCGTACCCCGTCGGCCAGCTGCCGCGCCGAGGCGTCCTTCAGCAGGAAGCCCGAGGCCCCGGCGCGCAGTGCCTGGTACACGTACTCGTCCAGGTCGAAGGTCGTCAGGACGAGGACCTTCGCGTCCGCGTCCGCCGCGACGATCTCGCGGGTCGCGTCGATACCGTTCAGCTCGGGCATACGGATGTCCATGAGGACCACGTCCGGGCGCAGGGCCGCGACCTGGGCGATCGCCTCGCGGCCGTTGACGGCCTCGCCGACGACCTCGATGTCCGGCATCGCGCCGAGCAGCACCGAGAAGCCCTCGCGGACCATCATCTGGTCGTCGACGATCAGTACGCGGATCACTGGTCCGACTCCTCGCGGGTCACGGGGATGAAGGCCGTGACCTCGTACCCGCCGTCCTCGGTCGCCTCGGCCGTCATCTCACCGTTCAGCATCGTCACCCGCTCGCGCATCCCGGTGATGCCGTGACCCGCGCCCATCGAAGGGGGCCGGCGAAGCCCTCCTTGAGAGGTGGTGGCCGGGTCACCGGCGGGCTTGACGAGCCCGCGTGCCGGGCCGTTGACGATCCGCAGGCCAAGGCCGCCGAGGACGTAGCTCACCTCCACCTTCGCCCCGGCGCCGGGCGCGTGCCGCAGCACGTTGCTCAGCGCCTCCTGGATGATCCGGTACGCCGAGAGCTCCACACCCTGCGGCAGCTCCCGGACCGCGCCGGTCACCGTCTGCTCGACGTCGAGTCCGGCCTCGCGGACGTTGCCGATCAGCCCGCCGAGGTCGGCGAGCGTGGGCTGCGGGGCGTCGGGCGCCTCGTAGTCCTCCGCCCGTACGACCCCGAGGACACGCCGCAGCTCGGTCAGGGCGGCGACGGCGTTCTCGCGGATGGTGACGAAGGCCTGCTCCAGCTCCGGCGGCGGGTTCTCGACCCGGTAGGGCGCGGCCTCGGCCTGGATGGCGACCACCGACATGTGGTGGGCGACGACGTCGTGCAGTTCACGGGCGATGGTGGTGCGCTCTTCGAGCAGAGTCCGCCGGGAGCGCTCCACGGCGGTCACGGTCTGCTGGGCGGTGACCGTCTGCTCGGCCTCGCGACGGACCTGGACGACGGTCACGAAGAGCAGGGCGAGCGCGGCCGGGAAGAGGACCGACAGGGCGTTGTCACTGCCTCCCCGGAGGCTGGTGGCGAAGAAGGCGTAGACGAGGGTGACCAGCCAGATCCAGGCCGCGGTACGGGGCCGGGTCCGGGCGGCCACCACCGTCATGACCACGACCTGGGCGATGCCGGAGGTCGGTCCCCACGGCCAGCCGTAGTCGTACGAGCCGAGGAAGGCGACGAACGGGGTGAAGGCCAGCGACGCCCAGAACGCGAGCACCGGGCGGACCAGCGTCAGCAGCACGGCCACGGCCGGCATCGCGGCGTAGACCAGGACGAACACACCGCTGCCGGAGCCGAGGTCCATCCCCACCGCGAAGACGAAGAAGGCGAAGGCGGCCACCACCGCATGCGGCGTCCAGCGGGTCTTCCTGCGTATCCGTTCCGGCAGGCGCCGCGTCAGCGGGCCGTCGACCGCCATGGGACGCAGCGGCCGGTAGGCGAACACGTCGTGGAAGAGGTCCTGGCGCAGCCCGACGAGCGCGCCCTGGGCCAGGCGGAACTCGGGGCTGCGGCTCATGTCGCGGGTGTCTGTCACCCCGGCAACGGTACGGGCGGCGACGGACGCGGTCGTCACCATGACGGCGGATCCTCCCGCGTCCGTCCCAGGTACTACACGCCCGCGCCTACGACCGCCCCTGCCTCCCCCACGCCCGGCACGCGTGGCCCCCGGCACGCGTGGGCCCCCACGCCCGGTACACGTCCGCGCCCCCGGCACGCGTGGCCCCCGGCACGCGTGGGCCGCCGGTACGCCGCGCCCCCCGTCACGCGTGGGCCGCCGTCAGAACGCCAGCTGGGCGATCTCCTCCGCGACCACCGCGCACGCGTCCGCCGCCGGGTCGATCAGCGGGAAGTGGCCGACGTCCTGGAGGAGCGTGAAGCCGACCGTCTCGCCCGCCTTCGCCGCCGCGTCCACATAGGCGTCGGCGACGGCCTGCGGAACGACGACGTCGTCCCTGCCCTGGACGACCGTGGTGGCGATACCGGTCGGCAGCAGCAGCGCCGGGTCGGCGTGCCGGGCCCGTACGTCGAACTCGCCCTCCCCGCCCAGGAACTGGGTCACCGCCCCGCCGCACACCCCGAGCTCCACTGCCCGGTCGAAATGCGCGATGGGCGCGAGCGCCACCACTCCGCGCAGCGCGGGCGGGGACGGCAGCCGCCAGGGCGCGTCGGGTGCGAGGACGTGCCGGGCCGCGGCCCAGAGGGCGAGGTGGCCGCCCGCCGAATGCCCGGTGAGCACGATCCGGCGCGGATCGGCCTGCGGCAGATGCTCGGCGGCGAGCCGCGGTACGGCGTCGAGCGCGGCGGCCACGTCGTCGAGGGTCTCCGGCCAGCGGCCGGCGACCGGTCCCGTACCACCCTGACGGGGCAGGGCGGAGCCCCGCCGGTACTCGACGTTGGCGACGGCGAACCCCCGGCGGGCCAGAAAGTCCACGAAAGGGGTCAGGTGCTGCCGGTCGTACGGTGCCCGCCAGGCACCGCCGTGCAGCGCGACGACGAGCGGCGCCCGCTGCCGGCCGTCACGCGGCGCGTAGAAGTCGACGACCTGGTCGGGGTGTTCGCCGTACGCGGCGGACGCGTCCGGGGCGACGGCCGGGTGCGAGAACGCCGACGCTTCTTCGGCGGCGTCGCGCGCGGCGGGGTCCGGCATGCTGTTCCAACCTCCTGGGGACGGGGCCGAATTGGCCTGACCTGCGGGGACCGTATCAGGACTGACGCCCCCACAGATCAAGCGATCATCGGACCGTCCGACCTCAGCCGTCGAGGCCGGACCCCACCTCCGCGAGCACCTCGGCGAGGACGCGCGCCGCCCGCTCCGCGTCGGCGAAGCCGACGTACAGCGGCGTGAAGCCGAACCGCAGCACGTCGGGACGGCGCAGATCGCCGACCACCCCGCGCCGTATCAGCTCCGGCATGACGACAGGGGCGTCGGCGCACCGCAACGCGACCTGGCTGCCGCGCTCGTCGTGCGCCTCGGGCGTCAGCGACTCGACACGGCCGGCCGGCGCGTACTCCCGGACGCACTCCAGGAAGAAGTCCGTCAGGGCGAGGGACTTCGCCCGTACGTCCGCCATGTCGACGCCGTCCCAGACGTCGAGCGCCGACTCCAGGGCCAGCATGGACAGGATGTCCGGCGTACCGACCCGGCCCCGCAGCGCGCCCTCGGCCGCCGCGTACCCCGGGGTCATCCCGAAGGGGTCCGCGTGGGAGGTCCAGCCGGGCAGCGGCGAGTCGAAGCCGGCCTGGTGCCGTTCGGCGACGTACAGGTACGCGGGCGAACCGGGGCCGCCGTTGAGGTACTTGTACGTGCAGCCGACGGCCAGGTCGACGCCGTGCTCCTCCAGGCCGACGGGCAGCGCGCCCGCGGTGTGGCACAGGTCCCAGATCGCCAGGGCGCCCGCCGCGTGCAGCGCGGCCGTGATCCCGGGCAGGTCGTGGAGCCGTCCGGTGAGGAAGTCGACGTGGTTGACCAGCGCGGCGGCCGTACGCGGCCCCGCCGCCTCCGCCATGTCGGCGGGGGCGACGGGCACGAGCCGACGGCCGGTCATCCGGGCCGCCGACGCGGCGATGTACCCGTCCGTGGGAAACGTCGTGGCGTCGACGAGGATCTCGTCCCGGTCCTCGGCGCAGAGCCGGGTGGCCGCGACGACCGCCTTGAAGACGTTCACGCTCGTCGAGTCGCCGACCACGATCCGGCCGGGGGCGGCGCCGACGAGCGGGGCGATCCGGTCGCCGATCCGCTCGGGCGCGGTCCACCAGCCGCTCTCGTCCCAGGAGCGGATGCGCAGCTGCCCCCACTCGCGGGTGATGACGTCGGCCATCCGGTCGGGCACATGCGCCGGGAGCGCGCCCAGCGAGTTCCCGTCGAGGTAGACGGTCGCGTCGTCGAGGGCGAACCTCTCGCGCACCTTCGCCAGCGGGTCGTTCGAGTCACGGAGCAGCGCGTTCTCGCGCATCGCCTCAGACATGGCTGCGCGCCGTCCACAGCTCGGGGAACACGTTCTTCTGCGCCCGCTTCTCCAGCCAGGCGACGCCCGCCGAGCCGCCGGTGCCCGTCTTGGAGCCCATGGCCCGACGGGTGGCGACGAGGTGGTCGTTGCGCCAGCGCCAGATCAGCTCGGCGACATCGCTCAGCGCCTCGCCCAGACGGACGAGTTCCCCGTTCTGGTCGGCGTCGGCGTAGATCCCGGCCCAGATCTCCTCGATCTCGGGCGACGGCTCGTACTTCTTCGCCAGATCACGGGCGAGCACGGGCTGCGGCACGGGCAGCCCGCGGCGGGCGAGGAGCCTGAGGACCTCGTCGTACAGGCTCGGCTCCTGCAGCGCCTTCTCCAGCTCGGCGTGGACGCGGGGCGCCCCGCGGTGCGGCACCAGCATCGACGCGGACTTCTCGCCCAGCAGGAACTCCATGCGCCGGTACATCGCCGACTGGAAGCCGGAGCCCTCGCCGAGGGCCGCGCGGTAGGAGTTGAACTGCGCCGGGGTGAGCTGGGCCAGCGGGCGCCAGGAGTGGTTCAGCGCCTCCAGCTCGCGCACGGAGCGCTTGAGCGCGTCCATCGCCACCGGGATGCGGTCCTCGCGCAGCGCGCGGCTCGCGGTCTCCCACTCGTGGACGATGACGGTGAACCACAGCTCCATGACCTGGGTGGTGACCAGGAAGACCATCTCGCCCGGGTCGTCGGAGCGGAGGTGCTGGAGGTGGGTGAGTACGTCCGCCTGTACGTAGTCCTCGTACGGCGTCGTGCCCGCGAAGTCGAGGTTCGGTGCTTCGACCGAACCGGCTTCGGAGGCATCGGGGAAGGTGGACATCGCTGTCTCCTCGATACGCAACTACCGGGTAGCGGTCCGCTCCTTCCGTGTGGCAAGTGGAGCCCCGGTCCCCTCGGGCCCGCGTGCTTCGTCGCACACGGTCCCATGCGCATCATGGCACGATCGGACCCTCGATGTAGCTACCGTCTTCGTCATACGGATACGCGTTCGAACGGCAGCCTTTGAGTCCCTTGATCTGCTGCATCATGACGGGCGCGGGCTTGCCTGGACCGGGACAGCTCATATGGGTCCGGATGCCGATCTCGTGCCCGACCTCGTGGTTGATGATCAGATGCCGGTACTCGGCGGGGGTCCCGGAGAAGGTCGGGGAGCCCAGCAGCCAGCGCTTCAGGTTCACCACCACGCCGTCCGTGGTCTCGCAGTTCAGCTCGCCGCGCGTGTTCAGCCCCTGGGCGAGGCAGAGCTTGTCGGCGGTCGCCGGGGTGGCGATCCGGATGACGAAGTCGGCGTTCTCGGAGACCAGCTGGAACCGGCCACGGCCGTGGGCGGCCCAGCCGCGCGGATGGTCGAGGATCTGCTGGATCTCGGTGGCGACCTGGAGGGCGGAGAGGTCGATGCCGCCCTCGACCTGGACGCGGTAGCGGCGCAGGGTACCGCCGGTGCCGACGGCGTCGCCGGACGACTTGGCGGTGGTGAAGCTGCCGGAGCCCTTGGTGGGCACCTTCGGTTTGCTGGGCGTGACCGACGGCTCCGGCTTGGCGGTGGTCTGCTTCGGCTTCGGGGTCGCGGCCTTGGGGGTGGGGATCGCCGTCGTCGTCTCGACCGGGCGGGAGGGGGTGGCCGCGACGCGGTCGCCGCCCGCGTCCTGGCCGCTGTTGTAGTGGGCGAGGGCGGCGCCGCCGCCGAGGGAGAGCGTGACGAGCGCGAGCGTCGGGAGGACCAGCCGTCTTATCGGGCTCCGCTCGGACCGGCCACGCGCTCGGCCCCCGCCCTGGCTCCGACCGCGACCCTGACTCCGACCGCGGCTGCGGCCCGACGATCGTCCCCGGCCCGCGGGTGCGGCGGCGCGCTTGCCCAAGACAGACTTCTCCCCTGCGTCGGCCGGTTGGGGGGAAGAGGGTGGGGCCTCTGTGCCGGCTGCTTCGGTACAACGGTCCGAAGGATCGTAACCGCCGCTTCGAACGGCTCGAACATTCCTGGGACGATGACCGGTTTCCCCCGCCCCACAGAACGGGGGAAACCGGTGCGTCAGTCCCGGGTTCCCGCGGGCGTCTCCGAGGAGTCGGCTGGAGGTCGAGGTCGGCTGCCCGGCAGTCGCGGGCCGACCGTGCGCGACTCCCGGCCCTGAGTCGCCTCTCGTCCCGGAGGCATCGGGCGGACAGCACTTGGGGGAAGGCAGCCGCACAGCTGGCAGACTGGCGGCATGGCTGAACACAAGAACCTGCTCGGCGGC
This sequence comes from Streptomyces sp. NPDC057271, assembly GCF_042668715.1. Taxonomy (NCBI): domain Bacteria; kingdom Bacillati; phylum Actinomycetota; class Actinomycetes; order Kitasatosporales; family Streptomycetaceae; genus Streptomyces; species Streptomyces sp. NPDC057271. The sequence continues at coordinate 28,562 of NZ_JBHUYJ010000006.1, read as the reverse complement.
CCGGAGCCGACGTATCTGCCGGAGAACGAAGAGGCGTACCGCCTCCTGGGCGAGGAGTCCCTGCCGCCGGCCGAAGTGGTGGCGAAGGATCCCACGTTCTCGCTCGCCTGGGCGATGCTCGCCGACGACGCCTTCGAGGCGGGGCGGGTCGTCGAGTCGTACGCCTACGCCCGTACCGGCTACCACCGCGGTCTGGACGCTCTGCGCCGGGCCGGGTGGAAGGGACATGGCCCCATCCCTTGGGACCACCGGGCCAATCGCGGGTTCCTGCGCTGCCTCGCCGCCCTCGCTCGCGCCGCCGGAGAGATCAACGAGAAGGACGAGACGGAGCGGTGCTGGCAGTTCCTCAAGGACAGCAGTGCCGAGGCCTACACCGAGCTGAAGCGGTAACGATCACCGCAGTCGAGACGTCTGTGCCGCCGTCACTCGGACAGCGGCGGCGGCACGGAGTGCTCGATCACCTTCAGCGCCGTCCTCCCACGGCACCGGGCCGAGCAGCTCGCGCGGATCCGGGTCGTCGCTGAGGGGCGGGGGCGGTCCCTCCAGAGGTTCTCGTGGCGGGCCATGGGGCCCGTCTTCCTCAGCCGCCCTCCTCCTGTGCCGAGCGGTCCCCCGGGTCCAGCGGGGGTGCCGTCACCCCGCAGTGGACCTTGCACTCGGGGTGGCAGCCGGCCGCGGCCGGCTTCCGCACGGTCGCCCAGGCCAGGACCGCACCCGCCACCATCAGCCCCGCGCACATCGGCATCGCCCGCCGGAACGTCTCCCCGAACTCCTCCGCCGAGCGGTACGCCTCCGGGCCCATCCCGGCCAGCGTCGGCAGCGCCGCCACCGCGAGCAGACCCGCCGCCCGCGCCGCCGCGTTGTTGATCCCGCTCGCCAGGCCCGCCCGCGCCACGTCCACCGAGGCCAGGACGGTCGCCGTCAACGGAGCCACCAGGACGGTGAGCCCGAGGCCGAGCACCACCATCGCGGGCAGCACGTCCTCGACGTACGAGGCGTCCTCACCGACCCGCAGCATCAGGACCATCCCCACCGCGCACAGCAGCGGCCCCACGGTCAGCGGGATCCGGGGCCCGATCTTCTCCCCCAGCTCGCCCGACTTCGCCGAGAGCAGCAGCATCAGGATCGTCGTCGGCAGCAGCGCCGTCCCCGCCGCGAGCGCCGAGTAGCCGGACACCACCTGGAGCTGGAGCACGGCGAGGAAGAAGAAGCCGCCCAGTGCCGCGTACACGCAGAGCGTCACCAGGTTGACCATCGTGAACAGCCGGGACGCGAAGATCGACGGGGGCACCATCGGCTCCGGCAGACGTCGCTCCAGGACGACGAAGAACACCCCGACCACGACCCCGACCCCGGCGGCCCACCAGGCCTCGGAGATCAGCGCGTACGTCACGAGGGCGAGCGCGGCCGCGCCCAGAAGGGCGCCGAGAACGTCGAAACGGCCATGGGCGGACTCGTCGCGTGACTCGGGCACATGACGCAGCGCGACCGGTACGCACAGCGCGGCCAGCGGCACGTTCAGCAGGAACACCCACCGCCAGCCGGGCCCGTCGACCAACCACCCGCCGACGAACGGCCCGATCGCCGCACCGACCCCGCCGAAGCCGGACCAGAGCCCGACGGCCTTGGCCCGGTCGTCCGGGTGGAAACTGGCCTGGATCAGCGCGAGTGACCCGGGGGTGAGCAGCGCGCCGCCGATGCCCTGGAGAGCGCGGGCGGCGATCAGGACGCCCGCGTTCGGCGCGAGCCCGCACAGCAGGGAGGCGACGGCGAACCACACGATCCCGAGCACGAAGACCCTCCGCCGCCCGTACCGGTCGCCCAGCGCCCCGCCGAGCAGGATCAGCCCGGCGAGGGTCAGCATGTAGGCGTTGACCGTCCACTGGAGCGCGGCCATGTCGGTGCCGAGGTCCTCGCCGATGTGCGGCAGAGCGACGTTGACGACGGTGGAGTCGAGCAGCGCCATCCCCGAGCCCAGCACGGTGGTGAGGACGATCCACCGGCCGGTGCCCGAGGCGAGCCTGATGTCCATGCCTGCCATGCTCCCCCCGTCGTGGCCGATCGTCCCGCTGGGGCGGTCAGGTCGTGCGGAGCCGCGTTGCCGCCCTGACCAAGGCTTCCACGCCCCGCTCCGCCTTCCTCCTCGGGCAGCCGACGTTGAGGCGGACGAAGCCCGGCGCCCCGTACACCCGGCCCGGCATGATCGCGACCTTCTCGACCTCCACCAGCTCCCGCTGGAGCGCGTCCTCGTCGATCCCGAGCGGGCGCAGGTCGATCCACGCCAGATAGCCGGCCTGCGGAGGCGTCCAGCTCACCCCCGGCAGCCCCACCGCGAGCCGCTCCTCAAGGAGCCGCATCGTGCCCGCCACATACGCCCGCAGCTCGTCCAGCCATGGCGCGCCCTGCCGGTACGCGGCGACATGCGCGGTCATCGAGAGCACCGCCGGCGAGGCGAGGCCCTCGCCCGTCTCCATCCGGCGAATGAACTCCGCCCTCTCGTCCGGGTCGCCGATGATCCCGTACGAGCCGGTCAGCGCCGGGAAATTGAAGGCCTTCGTGCCCGAGGTGATCAGTGCCCACCGCCGCCCGCGCCCCGGCTCCGCGAAGCGGAGCCACGGGATGTGCCGCCGGCCGTCGGCCACCAGGTCCGCGTGGATCTCGTCGCTGACGACCGCGACCCCGTGGAGTTCGGCGAGGCGCGCGAACTCCGCGAGCTCCTCCTCCCGCCATACCCGACCCGTCGGGTTGTGCGGCGAGCAGAGCAGCAGCATCCGGCTGTCCGGCTTCGCCAGCTCCGCCTCCAGCGCCTCGGTGTCCCCGACCGGCACGCCTCGCAGCTCGCGCCCCAGGCCCATGACCGCCTTGCGGAAGCCGTCGTACGTCGGGGTGTGCACCACCACGCCGTCGCCGGGCGCGGTCCACATCTGGAGCAGCTGCGAGAGCTGGCTGAGCACGGACGGGGCGTAGACCAGCGTCTCGATGTCGAGCGCGGTGTCGTGACGGGTCGCGTACCAGTGGCGTATCGCCTCACGGAACTCGCCGATCCGCCACTCCGTGTAGCCGAAGACCCCGTGCTCGACCCGTGCGCGCAGGGCGTCGAGGACCTCGGGCGGGGAGGCGAAGTCCATGTCGGAGATGGTGAAGGGGAGCAGTTCGCCGACACCGAAGCGATCCGCGACATCGTCCCACTGGACCGAGCAGGTGCCCCGGCGGTCGATCTCGCGGTCGAAGTCGTACGTCGTCATTCAGTTCTCCTGGAGGTACGGAAAGGCCCTGGAGGTACGGAAAGGCCCGGCACCACAGGGTGCCGGGCCTTTCCACCACTGACTAACGCCTATTTCACTTCAGCTTCGTGCCGGACGAGCGCAGCGCCGCGCACGCCTCGGTCACACGCACGGCCATGCCGGCCTCGGCGAGCTTGCCCCAGGTGCGCGGGTCGTAGGTGGACTTCTTGCCGACCTCGCCGTCGACCTTCAGGACGCCGTCGTAGTTCTTGAACATGTGGTCGGCGACCGGACGCGTGAAGGCGTACTGGGTGTCGGTGTCGAGGTTCATCTTCACGACGCCGTTCTCCAGCGCGGTGGCGATCTCCTCGGCGGAGGAGCCGGAGCCGCCGTGGAAGACGAAGTCGAACGGGTTGGCCTTGCCGAAGCGCTCGGCGACGCCCGCCTGCAGGTCCTTGAGCAGCTCGGGACGGAGCACGACGTTGCCCGGCTTGTAGACGCCGTGCACGTTGCCGAAGGAGGCGGCCAGCAGGTAGCGGCCCTTCTCGCCCAGGCCCAGGGCCTCGGCGGTGCGGATCGCGTCGTCGACGGTGGTGTACAGCTCGTCGTTGATCTCGTGGGTGACGCCGTCCTCCTCGCCTCCGGTCGGGGTGATCTCGACCTCGAGGATGATCCGGGCGGCGGCGGCCTTGGCCAGCAGCTCCTGGCCGATGGCCAGGTTGTCGGCGAGGGTCTCGGCGGAGCCGTCCCACATGTGCGACTGGAAGAGCGGGTTCTGACCGGCCTTGACGCGCTCGGCGGAGATGTCGAGCAGCGGACGGACATAGCCGTCCAGCTTGTCCTTCGGGCAGTGGTCGGTGTGCAGCGCGACGGTGATGTCGTACTTGGCGGCGACGATGTGCGCGAACTCGGCCAGGGCGACGGCGCCCGTGACCATGTCCTTGTTGTGCTGGCCGCCCAGGAACTCGGCGCCACCGGTCGAGATCTGGATGATGCCGTCGCTCTCGGCCTCCGCGAAGCCCCGCAGCGCGGCGTGCAGAGTCTGGGAGGAGGTCACGTTGATGGCCGGGTAGGCGAACTTGCCTGCCTTCGCCCGGTCGAGCATCTCGTTGTAGACCTCGGGGGTTGCGATGGGCATTCGTCCGCTCCTTGTGATGTGCGGGTGGGTGCGTTACTTGACCCTGACCTGGGGCGACGTCATCGTCGGAGCCCATCTTTCCAGACTCTTCCGCGGACACCAGGAGGAAGGGGCGGAGCGTTTCACGTGAAACACTCCGCCCCTGGCCAAAGTCGCAGGTCAGCGCAGCCGCCGGGCGGCTCCGGAACCTAAGTCACGACTTCGCCTCGATCACTCGGCTTCGATCAGGCGAGACCCAGCTCGTCGAGCGCGAAGGCGTAGAGGTACGGCACGCCCGCAGTGGTGCTGATCTTCTCGCCCGCGCCCGTCGCCCGGTCCACGATCGTGGCGACCGCCACGACCTCGGCACCGGCCGCACGCGCCGCCTCGACGGCGGTGAGCGGGGAGCCGCCGGTGGTGGAGGTGTCCTCGACGATCAGGACCCGGCGGCCCTTGATGTCCGGGCCCTCGACCTGACGCTGCATCCCGTGAGCCTTGGCGGCCTTACGGACGACGAAGGCGTCCAGACGCTTCCCCTGGGCGGCGGAGGCGTGCAGCATCGCCGTCGCGACCGGGTCGGCACCGAGCGTCAGACCGCCCACGGCGTCGAACTCCAGGTCCGCGGTCAGGTCGAGCATGACCTGACCGACGAGCGGAGAGGCGGCTCCGTCCAGCGTGATCCGGCGCAGATCGACGTAGTAGTCGGCCTCCAGCCCCGAGGAGAGGGTCACCTTGCCGTGCACCACGGCCTTGTCCTTGATCTGCTGGAGCAGGTCAGCACGTACGTCAGTCATGCTCATGAGCTTAAAGCCGCCGCCAGGCGAGCGTGGCCGCGATCTCCAGCGGCTCGATCGGCGTCACGTAGTGCGGGAGGGTGTTGAGGCCGTTCGGCGGGCCGGACTGCGGCTCCACACAGACCGCCGCCTCCTGCTCGTCGTAGATCACCACCCATTCACTCCGGCTGGTCACCTTCAGCTCCAGCTGCTCCGGCCAGGTGAGGGTGATGTCGACGCCTCCGGGCATGCCGAAGCAGTCGTCCCAGGGGCCTTGGGTCGGGCCGATCCGACGCCCGGTGGGGAGGTGGTCCTCGCCGCGCTCCTCCTGCCAGTCGGCCGTGAAGTCGATGCGTACGGGAGCACCGCCGTCGAGGCTGCGGTTGAACCAGGGGTGCCAGCCGGCCTGCGCCGGGAAGGAGTCGGCGAGCGTCTCGACACCGAGCTGCACGGTGAGGCTCTCCTCGGTGAGGGCGAAGGTCTGGGTGACCCGGCCGGTGTACGGCCACGGGTCGCCCAGCTCGTAGGTGAACGCCGCCGCGCGTCCGTCGTCGTCCGCCGTCCGGGCGGGCTTCCAGACGGAGTCGCGGCCGGTGCCGTGGATGGCGTGCGGCGGAGAGTTGAGAGGCATCTGGTGCTTCACACCGCCGTTGCGGAACTGCCCCAGCTCGATCCGCCCGCACCAGGGCACCATCGGGAAGCAGCCGTACCGCTCGCCCTGGCGCAGCAGCTCCGTGCCGCCGATGCGCAGGCTCTCGATGCGGCAGCCGTTGTCGGGGTTGATGGTCAACTCGGCGTCGCCCGCCGTCAGTCGCGTCTGCTTGCTCACGCCCCGACAGTAGACGGGGATCAGCGCCGGCGGCGCAGCGCCCGGCCGACGACCACAGCGGAGGCGAGCGCGAGGGCGGCGGCGGGGGCGATCCAGCGCAGGGTGGCGCCGGCGGTGGTCGGCTCCGTGGCGGGGACGGGGGCGTACCGGCCGCGCGGCGGCGCGTGGTCGACCTCCTCGGCGCTCCGTCCGATCATCGTGCGCCGGGCGTGGGCGGCCTCGGCGGCCGGGGGCTCGGCGGGGTACTCGACGGGGGCGTCCTCGAAGTCCTCACCCTGGAAAGGGCCGAGCGAGGGCGGGGGGACGGGCGTCTCGAAGACCGACGGGCGGTGGGGCTCCTCTACGCCGTCGTCGACACCGTCGCTGTCGCTGTCGGCCTCGTCGTCGATCCCGTCCAGGGCGTCGTCCACGGACCGAGCCACAGCCTCACGCCCGGACCCGGACCCGGACCCGGACCCGGACCCGGGCTCGGGCTCGGGCCCGCGCCCGGACGCCGGCTCGTCCACGGCCTCGGACCCGGGCTCGTCCGCGGGCTCGTCCACGGGCCTGGGCTCGGACCCAGACCCGGGCTCGGACTCGCGCCCGTGCCTGGGCTCGGGCTCGGACCCCGGCTCGTCCACCGGCCTGGACCCGCGCCCGGACGCCGGCTCGTCCACGGCCTCGGACCCGGGCTCGTCCGCGGAGGCCTCGGCCCCGGCCGTGCCGGCTGCCGTGCCGGACGCGTCGTCGGGCTCCTTCGCCGCCCGGCCGTCCACCGCCCGGCCGTTCTCCGCGCCGCTGGGCTGCGTCGCCGCGGCCAGACCGGCGACGAACTTGTCGATCAGCCGCTGGGCCGCCGCCTCCCGTGCCTCCTCGGAGAGGTCGGCGAGCCGGCCCGCGACCTTCACCGCGCCGGTGAAGGCGAGCGTCGTACCGTCGGCCACCGGGGTGAGCGCGATCGCCAGCGAGAGCTTCACCGAGCCCTTGCCCCGGACCTCGGTGCCCTTGCCCTCGACGGAGATGACATCGCCCCGTTCGGTCAGCCGCAGCGCGCCCCGGTAGGTGATCGTGTTGCCGCCGGCCCGGATCTTCAGCCGGCCGGCGAGCGGGCCCTCCTCCGCGTCCTGCTGGAGACCGGGGACGCAGCGCGCCACCCGTGCGGGGTCCGTCAGGGTCGCGCGGAGGACCTCGGCCGGTACCGGAACGAACACCTCATGCTCCATGGAAGCCGAGCCTACTCAGACCAGGCGTCGTCGTCGCCTGTTTGTCCCGGGTCCGCGGCGACCGGCCCCGGCGAGGTCAGCCGCCGTACCGCGGGTGGACCAGTGTCGAGGGCGGCGGCGGGGCGGCCCGGTCGTCCCGGGTCCGCTCGGCCGCCCGTGCTCCCGACACCAGGCCGCCGGCCGTCAGGGACCGGAGCCGGGGCGCGTCGGCGGCGAGGCGCAGCTCGGGCGGGTAGGTGCCCGCGGCCGCGAGCAGGTAGCCCCAGTCGCCCGTCCCCGTCTCCGTGTCCCCCGCGCGGTCGGCCCTGTCGGGGCCCGCGGCGAGGTGCGCCCCGCGACCGTGCGCGCTGTAGGCCCGGGTCGCGAAGCCGGCCGCGCGCAGGGTGGAGTCCACCGTCCAGAAGGTGTGGGGACGTGCGGATGCCGATCCGGCGTGCACGACGAGTCGTCCCTCGTCGGCGAGGACCCGGGCGGCGAGGCCGTAGAACTCCTCGGAGTAGAGCTTCGTCCCGGCCGAGATCCCCGGGTCGGGCAGGTCCGAGATCACCACGTCGTACCGCTCGCGCGGGCCCTCGCCCGCCCCCTCGGGCCCGGTCGTCGCCGTCTCGCGCAGCCAGCGGAAGGCGTCCGCGGAGGCGACGCGGACACGCGGGTCGCGCAGGGCGTTCTCGTTGAGCGCGGCCAGTTCGGGGTGGCTCCGGGCGAGCCGTACGACTCCGGGGTCGACCTCGACGACGGTGACCGCGCGGACGCCGGGGTAGCGCAGCACCTCGCGCGCGGCGAGACCGTCGCCGCCGCCGATGATCAGCACACGCGCGTGCGGCCCGTTCATCGCGGGGTGCACCAGCGACTCGTGGTACCGGGTGCCGTCCTCGCCGCCGGACCGCATGCGGCCGTCCACGAAGAGGTCGGGCGGGCTGCCCCGCTCCCCCGTCACCACCACTTCCTGCAGGTCGGTCTGGACGGCGAGGCGCACGCTGTCGCCGTACACCGCGCGGCGCGCGGCCCGCTCGAAGTCGTCGACGAGGACGGTGGCGGTGGCGAGGACCGCGAGGACCGCGAGGTTCGTACCGATCAGCAGCGCCCGGGAGCGGCCGGTCAGGTCGCGCCGGAACAGCCACAGCACCAGGCCGCCGCCCGCCACCGCGTTCACCGCTCCGGTGACGAGCGCGCCGGTGACCTGACCGAGCCAGGGCAGCAGCAGGAAGGGAAAGGCGAGACCGCCGACGAGCGCGCCGACGTAGTCCGCGGCGAACAGGTCGGCGACGGTCCCGGCCGGATCCGCGTCGTCCTCCTTCTCCCGTACGCCGGGGGAACGCACCGACTCCGCCCGCTGGATCAGCGACATGAGCAGCGGGATCTCCGCTCCGGTGAGAACCCCGATGGCCAGCGAGAACGCCACCAGGACGTACCGCGCCTCGCCCAGCCAGGCGAACGCCGCGTACAGCACGAGGGCCGAGCAGCCTCCGATCAGCGCGAGTCCGCCCTCGACGAGCCCGAAGCCGACGGCAGCGCGGCAGCGCAGCCGCTTGGCGAGCAGCGAGCCGACACCCATCGCGAAGACCATCACGGACAGCACGACGGAGGCCTGGGTGACGGAGTCGCCGATCAAGTACGAGGCGAGGGCAACCAGTTCCAGCTCGTAGACGAGACCGCAGGCGGCGCAGACGAAGACGACGACGAGGACCGGAAACCGCACCGCTCTCGGCTGCACGGGCAGCCGCGTCACCCTCTCGGGTGGCATGGTCAGGGGCGGATCGATCATGTTCGTAACGCTACGTCACACATCTGTCGCCACTTGTCACCCACACGAGTGCACATGAAGCTTCCGGGCAGCGCGTTACAGCGGGGCGGGCATACGAACGCCGATGCGCGTCCTGGTGACCACCAACTGCCCTTCCTGTGGGTACGCGTGCCAGGTGCGCCACCGCACCTGACCCTCATGGCGCTGGGCCAGCATCGCGGTGAAGGCGTGCGGGGAACCGGGAAACGTCCCCGCGAGGCCGTTGGGATGGTCGGCGACCAGTGCGAGCAACTCCTGGGCACGGCCCGCGAAGGAGCCGTGCGAGAGCTTCTCGACGCGGGCGGCGAACTCGTACTCCCAGCCGCCGATGCGCTTGGAGACGCCCAGCGGCAGCGGCGTACTGCTGCCGGGCATACAGGCGACGGTCTCCGAGCAGTTGTGCTGCTCTTCCTCCAGAAGCACCTGGTGGGAGGCGCCGAGCAGCCGCAACTGCAGCTTGGCACCCGTCAGTTCGAGGTCGAGCACGGCGAGGGCGGGCAGCGGCTCGCGCCCGAGGGCCCAGGCCAGGTCGGCCGCACGTGTATCGGTGTAGGAGGTCTTCAGGGTCGTGAGCATGGGTCGGCTCCGCAAACACGGTTTGACGGGTGGGCCGGGGGCGCCCCGGAGAAGGGTCCAACGGGAGTGGGGGATCGCCGGCTCGGGTCCACACACGGTCCGAGGGCTGTCTCTATCAAGTGCGAGGGAATCACGGACTTCGAGCGACTCGCAGCGTCTTTACCCAACTTGCCGTGGTTTCCATCCCCTTCGGGGACCCCACAGTTCACTTGTTCAATCGGATTCGACGAACGGCTCCAACACGAAGGTGCCCGGCGGATGTTGGACCGGCCGGGCACCTGCGTGATCGCGAGGACGACTGCCCCGTGTCAGTCGCCCCCGCCGCCACCCCCGCAGCCGCCTCCGCCGCCGCAGGACGAACCGCCCCCGCAGCCGCTTCCGCCGCCGCCCGACCAGCCGCCCCCGCGCCGTCGGCCGCCCCCGCGCCGTGCGCCGCCGACGGATGAGGCGATGCCCACCACGACGAACAGGATGATGACTGCGATGATCAGAGCTTCCATGTGTGACACCCCCGTAGGTCTTGTGTGACAGGGGGATGCCCCCCGCGCACGCGGCCCAAAGCGCACTTGAGGAAGTCCAGAGCTTCACCGCAGGATGACGGGCATGACACGACCGCTGCTCAACCGCCGGCTCGCCGGGTTCGGGACGACGATCTTCGCCGAGATGTCCGCGCTCGCCGTCCGGACCGGGGCGATCAACCTCGGACAGGGCTTCCCCGACACCGACGGCCCCGAGGAGATCCGGGAGGCCGCGGTCCGGGCGCTGCGCGACGGGCGCGGCAACCAGTACCCGCCCGGCACCGGCGTACCCGAGCTGCGCACCGCCGTCGCCGAGCACCAGCTGAAGCGGTACGGACTGACCTACGACCCCGACCGCGAGGTCCTCGTCACGGCGGGCGCGACCGAGGCGATCGCCGCCGCGCTGCTCGCCCTCGTGGAGCCCGGCGACGAGGTGATCGCCCTGGAGCCGTACTACGACTCGTACGCCGCGTGCATCGCGATGGCGGGCGGCACGCGCGTGCCGGTCACCCTCCGCCCGCACGACGGCGCCTACCGTCTGGACCTGGACGAGCTGCGGGCCGCCGTCACCGACCGGACCCGGCTGGTCCTGCTCAACACCCCGCACAACCCGACCGGCACCGTCCTCACCCGCGCCGAACTGACCGCGATCGCCGAGCTCGCCGTCGCCCGCGATCTGCTCGTCGTCACCGACGAGGTGTACGAGCACCTGGTCTTCGACGACGCCGAGCACCTGCCGATCGCGAGCCTTCCCGGGATGCGGGAGCGCACGCTCACCATCGGCTCGGCCGGCAAGACCTTCTCCTTCACCGGCTGGAAGGTCGGCTGGGCTACCGGCAGCCGGGAACTCGTGACCGCCGTCCGGACGGCCAAGCAGTACCTGACGTACGTCAGCTCGGGCCCCTTCCAGTACGCGATCGCCGAGGCGCTCCGCCTCCCCGACACGTACTACGACACCCTCCGCGCCGACCTGCGGCGCAAGCGCGACCTGCTCGGCGACGGCCTGCGCGCCGCCGGGTTCGAGGTCTACCAGCCCCAGGGCACCTACTTCATCACCACCGACATCACCCCCCTCGGAGAGAAGGACGCCCACGCCTTCTGCCGCGCCCTCCCCGAACGCTGCGGCGTCGTCGCCATCCCCAACTCCGTCTTCTACGACGACCCCGACGCCGGCCGCACCCAGGTCCGCTTCACCTTCTGCAAGAAGGACGACGTGCTTCAAGAGGCGGCCACCCGCCTTCGCCGCCTCTCGTCCTGAACGCCAGGCGGCATACCCGGCCGAGGACGTACGGCGCCGGAACTCGCCTGTCGTCCAGGCTCCTCGCCGGTGCCGGTCTTCCCGGCACCGGCGGCCATGGGCGATGCCGTCGTCGGTCAGCGGCGCCGCTTGCGGCCGCTCCTGCCGGCGGGGCGCGCCCGCTTGTGGGCGCGGCCGGGACGGGCGGCAGGTGCGCGCAGCACTTCGGCAGCCAACCGGCTGAGCTCCTCCATACCGGCCCGGTCGGGGTGCGCGGAGTCCAGCGCGGCGGCGATCGCGTCCCTGATCTGCGGGCCCTGGGCTCGCAGCGCCTCCTCGGCGCCACCCGAGCCGCCCGAGCCGCCCGCCAGCTCCACGAGCTGGAGCAGGTTCTCTGCGAGCACCAGCAGGTGCTCGGTGTCGGTCATGTCTTCCGGAGACAGCAGCTCTCGCTGTGCCAGCGTGTTCAGTGCCAGCGGCGCGAGCTGGGGATCGCGGCGCAGCGTGCGCAGCAGCCGCTCACCCTCGCCGTCCGGCAGCGCCGTCCACAGCGCGCCGAGCATCGCCTGCGCACGCGTGCGGAAAGCCATGGCTCTTACCGCGTCGGTCAGTTGCCGCAGTGCTGCCTCCCGCTCACCGCGCGCCGCGATCCAGCCGGCCAACTCCGCCTGGGCGGCATCCGGCGGGTATTCCTCGGCCAGCACGCCCAGCAGCCCGCCCGCCGACGCCTGGGCCAGTTCACCGATCAGGGGTGCGTCGCGGCCGTCGGCCAGCAGCCGCTGCCGTACGGCCCAAGTGCCGAGATCGGTGAGGCGGATGAGCTCAACCGGCCCGGCGGTCAGCTCCTCGCGCCGCCGCTCAGCCCGCTCCCGCGCCACCGGGTCCGGGGTCCGGTCTGCGACGCCCAGCAGTTGCGCGACCTCCGGCGGCATGTCCGGGGGCAGCTCCGGTCCGGCGGCGGAGAGGTCGACGTCGAGGAACACCGGGTCGGCCACCCCCCGGTCGCGCTCGATCGCGCCCAGGTCGTCCAGCAGATCGAGCACGGTGTGCAGGTCCCGGTCGGCGTGCTCGAACCACATCCGGTGCTGGAGGTCCGACCCGCCGTCGAGCTGGAGGGAGGCCCGGTAGACCAGGTGCACCGTGTCTCGCAGCCGGGGCCAGGGCATCGGGTACGGCAGGCTGTAGAGCGTGTTCAGCACATCTCCCAGCACATCCTCGTAGACATCGAAGAGCATCGACTCGACGTGCCAGCCGCTGCGTGCCCCGATCAGGGCCTGCCGCAGCTCGAAGCACGCGTCGAAGGCGCGCAGCCACATCCGAAGCGGGTCGGCCAGCAGCGGACGGGACCTGGCCACCGCGTACAGGCGCCCTTTGACCACCCGGACCAGTCGCGCCTTCTTCGCCCACTCCGTCAGCAGTCCCAGCCGTGGCAGGTCTGCCGAGGAGCGCACCCCGTCGGTCTTGTCCCCGGTGCCAAGTGCGTCCACCAGGTCGCGGGCATCGGCCATCCGCAGCCGTCCCGTCGCCGTCACGGGGCGGCCGTCCTGTCCCGCCCACTCGGTGAGCCCATGCAACTGCACCACGGTCTTCGACGCCTCTGCCCGTCGGCGCAGTTCGTCGTCCTCGGGCAGTGCGACGGGCAGCTGCGGCTCGGCACGGGCCGAGCCGGACAGCACGCGACCGCTCAGCCGCCGTTCCATGATCGCGTCGAGGGCCCGCTCGTCGTAAGCGGCTTCTCCGCGCCGCGCCCGGTCCGCGAAGCGCTGCATCGCCGCCCCGTCCCGGACGTCCACGCTCTGCTCGGCGGCCGTCGTCGCCCAGAACTTCGCCAGACCCCAGCGGGTGCGGTCCGCCATCGCAGCCGGGTGCTGCTCCGCAACCTTGTCGACCGCGGCGAGGCATTCCTGGAGTGCGGGGCCGCGCGGGTCCGCCAACCGCTCGGCGTGCAAATAGCGCAGCAGTGTGCGCAGTGTGCCTGGGGCGTCGGAGCGTTCCTCCCCAGGGAGCTCGGTGACGTTCTGGGGCAGCCAGCTGAGCAGGAGCTCCTCCACGTGGCGCGGCTCCCACAGACCCAGTCGGCCGTCGGCGGTCGCTCGGTGCCGGTAGTCCAGAATCGCCTCGGCCGTGAACCCGTCCACCGGCTGCCCCTGTTCCCCGGCCCACCGGACCAGGCGGTCGACCAGCAGCCCACGCGCCGCCTCGAACTCCTGCTCGGCCTCCGGCTCGAACCTCATCCGCATGTCGCCCGTCCCACCTGTCCGCATCAGTGCTCGCGGCAGCACGCTACCGCCGAATCACGGTCGTCGGATCGGCCGCGGACGAACGGCTCCGGCCTCAGGGGGTCGGCCACCGGCCCCCTGGCCGCTGAAGGCTATTCGGTGTCCTTCGGGTGTCGCGGGGAGGCGTACACCAGGATCACAGTCGAGGTATCCGAACTCACCAGGTAGCGGACCCGGCCGCCGCTGGTGATCTCGTACTCCCACTGCTCCAGCTCGGAGCCCTTCCATTCCCTGGTGGCGTGCCTGCCGCGGAGCTGGTGCTGACGGTTCCAGTTGGACCGCGACAGCGGGTCCGTGCGAAGGGCCTCCAGACAGCGGTGCGCGTTCGGCAGCGCCACCCGGCACAGTTCCTCCCAACCGATCACGGCCTCCGTCGTCCCGTAGATGACGTTCCAGCCGCTCAGCGGAGGGACACTGACCCGATCGCCTTTCTTCGGGCTCACTCGTGCACCTCGACCGGGCCGAGATCGACGTCACCGAGCGGGCGGAGCGCTTCCCTGAGCTGGTCGGGGTCGGCGTTGATGCGGGCGGTTGCCCGCCACGAGACGATCGCCCGGTGCACAGCCTCCCTGGCGCCCAGCTCGGCGGCGTCGGACAGCGCGTCCAGGAGCTCGACGGTGAATGCCCGGACCTCCTCGTCGTCCAGGTGACGCACCCACGGGAACACCTCAGGCAATGCGAGCAGAAGCGACCTGGCGCCCCCGTCCTGCTTCATCAAGGCAAGGAACAGCCGGGACGCGGTGGTCAGGTTCTCCTCGGTGCGCTCGGCGTGTATGGCCGTGGTCAGCACCATGTCGGGTGCGTCTCGGTGCGTGACACGCAGGCGTCCCAAGGCGGCGGCCCTCGCGGCGACCGCCTTCGGGTTCCGGGACAGATCGGTGAACGATACGGATTCCGATTCCGATGCCGAGTACACGATGCTCATACTCAGACTGTACTCTGACTGCACTCTGATTTCCATGCATCAGTCGGCTGGGAAACAGGTGGGTGAACGCGGAGTCGGCTGGGCTACCGGCAGCCGGGAACTCGTGACCGCCGTCCGGACGGCCAAGCAGTACCTGACGTACGTCGCCTCCGGGCCCTTCCAATACGCCGTGGCCGAGGCCCTGCGCCTGCCCGACTCATACTTCGTGGACTTCCGCGCGGACATGCTGGCCAAACGGGACCTGCTCGCGGGCGGCCTGGAGCGGGCGGGCTTCAAGGTCTTCCGCCCGGCCGGCACGTATTTCATCACCGCCGACATCCGGCCCCTCGGTGAGAGCGACGGTTTCGCCTTCTGCCGCACCCTCCCCGAACGCTGCGGGGTGGTGGCGATCCCGAACGCCGTCTTCTACGACCATCGCGAGGCGGGCGCGCCGTTCGTGCGGTTCGCGTTCTGCAAGCGGACGGAGGCGCTGGAGGAGGCGGCCGCCCGGCTCAAGACGCCGACCACATGACAGCCGACCGGCGTACCGGCCGCAGGTACACGGCTGCCCCGAGCCGCCACGCACCCGCACCGCCGCGCCACCGCATCGGGAGTCCTTCGTCAGCGGGCATCTGCCTCGGGCTCCGGGCACGGGAGTTCATCGAGGTCGAGGGTGAAGGTGCGGCCGTCGGCCAGCGGGATGGGGAGCTTGCCAGTGCCGTACTTATGCGTGTGTGCCGCGATGTACCCAGTGGCGGTCGGCTGGGTGTGGAGGACGACTTCCTGCGCGTACGGGTCCACGACCAGGTAGATCGGGATGCCGTAGCGGCCGTACTTGGCGGTGCAGTCGTCGTAGTCCTTGCGCGCGGAGGAGGTCGAGACGACCTCGGAGATCAGCAGGACGTCCTCGAAGCTGTAGCGCTTGCCTTCCTTGCGTGCGTCCTCGCGCAGGATCGCCAGGTCGGGGGCGGAGTTCTCGTCGGCAGGGAAGTCGATGTAGACGTCCGAGGTGACCTTTGCGTGACGGCCGAGGGCAAGAGCGGAGTCGATCTGCATCGACCTGATGGTGCTGGAGTGCTCTTCGCTCTGCGGGGTCATGATCACCTTTCCGTCGGCCCCGAACAGGACCGTGTACCCCTCGGGGAACTCGGTGTGCACGATCGCGTCGACGCTCATGGACGGCTCCTTCCCTTGTGTGGTCAGGATACGACGCACAGTGCCGCGTCACCGAGCCCAGCGGTGCGGCCCGAAGACCGGTCCGGACAGCTCGTGCGGCCGGCTCACCGCCCGCGCCGGAGATCCGCAGCGGGGTCTGTCGCACGGCAAGAACGAACCCGTCCACCGGCAGTCCCTGCTCCCCGGCCCACCGGACCAGGCGGTCGACCAGCAGCCCCCTCTCCGCCTCGAACTCCTCCTCGGCCTCGGCCTCGAACCTCATCACCATGCACCCCGCCCCGCCAGCCGCAGCCGTCCTTGCGGTGGCACATGGTGGCAAGCACACCGAGGTACTGACGGACGCGGCGAAACGCCTCCGCAAGGCATTGGCGGGCTGACCGCCACCCTGCGGGACGGGCGACGCGTCCCCCGCCGCCGCTCGTCAGCGGTGCCGTCTGCGGCCGCTCCCGCCGGTGCCGCGCCCGTGCTCGTGGGCGCGGCCGAGACGAGCGGCGGGTACACGCGGCGCTCGGGCAGCCAGTCGGCTGAGCTCCTCCATGCCGGCACTGTCGGGGTGGCGGAGGCGGACGCGGCGACGATCGCCTCCCCGACCTCGGGGCCCTGGGCGCGCAGCGCCCACTTTCGCGCCGAAGGCCGTCATTTCGGCGCTTGCCGCACCGACAACGACGGACGTACAATTTCCTGTACGTGGAAAGGGGGTCGACTGTGAAGACCATGACGTATTCCGAGTCGCGCGCACGGTACGCCGAGGTACTCAACTCCGTCACCGACGACCGCGAAGAGGTCGTGATCACCCGTGCCGGACATGAGCCGGTGGTCATCGTCTCCCTTGAGGACTACGAGTCCCTGAAGGAGACGGCGTACCTGCTGCGCAGTCCGGCCAACGCCCGGCGCCTGCTCGCGTCCATCGACGAGCTGGAGAACGGCGGCGGCACCGTGCGCGAGCTGGCGACCGACGAATAAGAGCTGCGAGTTGAAGATCACCTTCTCCTCCCGCGCCTGGGAGGACTACCTGTGGTGGCAGCTCCAGGACCGGAAGATCCTGAAGCGCATCAACACACTCATCGCGGACATCACCCGGAACGGCAACGAGGGCATCGGCAAACCGGAACCGCTCAAGCAAGGATTCCAGGGCTACTGGTCACGCCGCATCAACGACGAGCACCGGCTGATCTACAAGGCCACCGAGGACGGCGTCCTGATCGCACAGTGCCGCTACCACTACGAAAGCTGACGGGAGATCGTCACCGGCGTGGGTGCCGGGTGGTCTGCACTCGATCGAGCGCGGACCGGCCGATCAACCTCGGCAGCGGACAGCGCCCCACGGCGTCGCCCCGGAGACGTACGGCTGTGTCCACCCGCGCATGGTGGAAGACCGATGAGTTCGGCCTCGCCGCCCGGTCTGCCCCTCTGGCTGGTCGATCACGCACCGCGTGGAGAGGTGGTTGTCCCATGAGCAAGGTGGTCTTGAACGTCACCATGTCGCTCGACGGCTTCATGGCCGGTCCGGACATCAGCGCCGAACACCCCATGGGCCGGGGCGGTCATCGTCTGCATGAATGGATCTTCGACATGCCAGGGAGCGAGGTGGACGCCGCCGTCACACGGGAGATCTCGGACTCGACAGGTGCGGTCGTGCTGGGCAGAAGAACATTCGACGTGGGTGTCGGGGTGTGGGACGACACACCCTTCCCGGTCCCCTGCTTCGTCCTCACCCACAACGCTCGAAGCCAGATGGTCATGAAGAGCGGGACCTTCACCTTCATCACCTCGGGCATGGAAAGCGCGCTTCAGCAGGCACAGACAGCGGCGCGCGGCAAGGACGTCACGATCATGGGTGCGGACATCGCTCAACAGGCGCTCAGGGCACGGCTCCTCGATGAGATCAACCTCCAGATCGCACCGGTGCTGATGGGCGACGGCCGCCGACTCTTCGATCACCTGGGCAAGGAACACATCGAGCTGGAGCGGAGCAGAATCCTCGCCTCACCGCACGTCACACACCTGCGATTCCGCGTCACACATGCCCGGAACACGCCGTCCAGCGGAGTGCCGGCCCCAGCCCTCGACGGCTGACGTTCGTGGGAGTGCGGCTCCTCGTAGGCCGTGAGCGGATCGCCGACGCGAGCGGTGAGGCGGGCAGTCGACGAGAGGCTGGGGGCGAAGGGTCGCTGTGCGAGACCCCGGCGTAGCCCACGACCTTCCGGGTTCCGGTTCGGCGAGCCGCTTCAGGCGGTCTCGCCTGAAGCGCCTCACGGGCCGACAGGGCTGACGTTCGGCGCCGGACGGGGCTCTGGGCGGCGGCCCCGGGCGGCGGCCCCGGGCGACGGCCCCGGGCGACGGCCCCGGGGGGCGGCCCCGGGGGGCGGGGATTTTTCACCCGGTGGGCCCCGCGCTCGCGCGCGCTTCCTCCGGGCCGCGCCGATGGTCGGGTAGACCGATTTGTCGGGCTGGTCCCGATGATCGTCGGGACCGGTCCGACCATCCGCGTGCGCACGGAGGTGCACCCTGTCCGCCGAGACTCTCGACCGCCGGGCCTCGACCGCCGGTGCCCGGAGCGTCCCCCGTTGGCGGGCCTCGCTGTACCGGGCCGCCCCCGCGCTCGGACTGTTCGCCGCGGCCCGGCTGACCGGGATGCTGGTGCTCGCGGTCTGGGCCTGGCACATCGGACGCTCACCGCGGGCGCTGCTCGCCACGTCCTGGGACTCGGACTGGTACACCCGGATCGCCGCGCACGGCTACGGCCACACGCTCCACTGGCCCGACGGCGTCGTCCAGTCCGACCTCGCGTTCTTCCCGCTCTACCCCGCCCTGGTCCGCGCGGTCACCACCGTCCTGCCCGTCGAGGGCGGCACGGCGGGGCTGCTCCTGTCCTGGCTCTCGGCCGGGGTCGCGGCGTGGGGGATCTATCTGATCGGCGAGCGGCTCCACGGACGGCCCACCGCCATCCTGCTCGTGCTGCTCTGGGGCCTGCTGCCGCACTCGATCGTGCTGTCGATGGCGTACACCGAACCGCTGATGACGGCCCTGGCCGCCTGGTCGCTGTACGCGCTCCTCACCGGACGCTGGCTGTGGGCGGGCGTTCTGGCCGCGCTTGCCGGCCTGTCCCGCCCCAACGGTGTGGCCGTCGCGGCCGCGGTCCTGGTCGCGGCGGGGTGCGAACTGTGGCGCGGGCGTGGCAGCGGCCGGGGCGATCCACGTGTGTGGGCCGCCGCCGTGATCGCACCGGTCGGCTGGCTCTCGTACCTGCTCTGGGTGGGCGCCCGGCGCGGGGATCTGTTCGGCGGCTACTTCGCCGTCCAGGACGGCTGGACCTCCCGCTTCGACTTCGGACGCGGCGCGCTGCGCTTCGTCCTGGAGATGCTGCGGGGGCCGACGCAGTTCGGCTTCGCGATGGCGCTGCTGATCACCGGGGCGGGGGTGCTGCTCTTCGCGCTGCTCGCGCTGGTGGAGCGGCCGCCGCTGCCGGTCCTGGTCTACGCGGCCGTGCTCGTGGTCATCACGGTCGGCGGCTCCGGCTTCTTCGAGTCCAAGCCGCGCTTCCTGCTGCCCGCGTTCCCGCTGCTCTTCCCGCTGGCACGGGCACTGACGAAAGCCCGGCCGAGGGCCGCGATCGTGGTGATCGCGGCGCTGGCCGGGCTGTCGTTCAGCTTCGGTGCGTACGCGCTGACGCTCGCACGCATGGCCCTGTGAAGGGCCAGGGGCCGGTGCCGGCCCCGTGGCGGATCAGGCCTCGTCGCCGTCGGAGGACTTGTCCTCCGGGGCCTCCAGGCCGAACTGCTCCACGAGCCACTTGTCGAACTCGATCGAGGCGCGGACCCAGCTGACGGTGGAGGACACGAAGTGCTCCAGAGCGACGCCGGTGCCGATCAGCATCTGCGCCTCACCGATGAGGCGGAGGGTGGCGGAGCCGTCCTCCTCCTCGTGCAGGTGGGTGTAGACCTTGGGCCACAGGGTGCGGCGGTTCCAGTCGTCGATCGCGTCGAGAACCTTGGCGCGGTCGTCGGCGGAGTGCGGGCGGTCGTAGAACGTCCGCACCGAGAAGACACGCTGGTCCTCCTCGCCGCGGAACATGAAGTACGTCCGGAACTCCTCCCACGGCGCCGCGAGGTCACCCTCGTCGTCGACGACGTACTTCAGCTCCATCTGGTCCAGGAGCTGCTTGACCAGGTCCTGGTCGGGGACGACGGGGCCCGCCGGTCCTGCGGCCTGAGGCTGGGGCTGGCCCCCGAAATTCGGAATCGAGGACGGGTCGATGCTCACCGTGAATATCCCTTCGTACGGTTGACGCCATCCTCCCCCATGCCGGGCGGTGCATGGCAACCCCTGGCCGCTCGGCCCTGTCAGAAGAGGCCGAGCTTGAGCATGAGCGCCCGGTCCAGCGCGATGAGCTCCTCGGCGTCGAGGGCGCCCTTGAAATCGCCGAGCCGCTCGGGCGTGACCGAGTGGATCTGGTCGGTGAGGATGCGCGTCGACCTGCCTTCGAGCTCGATCTCAGGGCGGTACACGGCAGGGCCCGCGCTCGCCGAGGTGAGCGCGACCGTGACCGTACCCGTCGCGAACAGGCCGGACTGGACGACGACCGCGAGACGCTGCCCCCGCTGCTCGCCGCCCCGCCCGCCGGGTAGGGCCCTGATCTCGTAGATCGCCCCCCGGAAGATCACTCAGCCCACACCCATGAACCGCTGGATGGCGAGCATCTCCGCCCGGTCGTCCGGGTCGTCGGCCAAGCGCTCGGCGTCGGCCTTCGCCCGCGCGATCAGCTTCTCCCGGTAGGTGTGGAGGAGCGCGTACCGCACGGCCTCCGTGCGCGATCCGTACTCCTCCGCGAGTGTCCTTATCGCCGTCTCCATGGCGTCGTCCGTGCGGACGTTCAACGTGCCCATGGAGACAGCGTATCGCAAAACGTATTACAGGGTCTTGCCAGTCGCCCGCCCCACGATCAGCCCCTCCTCGAAGCGGTCCACCCGGACCGTGTCGCCGTCGCGGACCTCGCCCGCGAGGATCTCCTTGGCGAGCCGGTCGCCGATGGCCGTCTGGATCAGGCGGCGCAGCGGGCGGGCGCCGTACGCCGGGTCCATGCCCTCGTCGGCCAGCCACTCCAGCGCGGCCGGCGTGACCTCCAGCGTGAGCCGGCGCTCGGCGAGCCGCTTGGCGAGCCGGTCGATCTGGAGCTGCGCGATCCGCCCCAGCTCGGTCGTGTCGAGGGCCGAGAAGACCACCAGGTCGTCGAGCCGGTTGAGGAACTCCGGCTTGAAGGTGGACCGCACGACCTCCAGGACCCGCCCCTTCTTCTCCTCCGCGCCGATCAGAGGGTCGACCAGGTACTGGCTGCCCAGGTTGGAGGTGAGGATCAGGATGGTGTTGCGGAAGTCGACCGTCCGGCCCTGGCCGTCGGTGAGCCGGCCGTCGTCGAGGACCTGGAGCAGGATGTCGAAGACCTCCGGGTGGGCCTTCTCCACCTCGTCGAGGAGCACCACGCTGTACGGGCGGCGGCGCACCGCCTCCGTGAGCTGGCCGCCCTCCTCGTAGCCGACGTAGCCGGGAGGCGCGCCGACGAGCCGGGCGACGGAATGCTTCTCGCCGTACTCCGACATGTCGATGCGGACCATGGCCCGCTCGTCGTCGAAGAGGAAGTCCGCGAGCGCCTTCGCCAGCTCGGTCTTGCCGACACCGGTCGGGCCGAGGAAGAGGAACGAGCCGGTGGGACGGTCGGGGTCGGCGATCCCGGCGCGCGTACGGCGTACGGCGTCGGAGACGGCCCGGACGGCCTCGGTCTGGCCGATGAGCCGCTTGCCGAGCTCGTCCTCCATGCGCAGCAGCTTCTGCGTCTCGCCCTCCAGGAGGCGGCCGGCCGGGATGCCGGTCCAGGAGCCGACCACGTCCGCGATGTCGTCGGGGCCGACCTCCTCCTTGACCATGGTGTCCCTGGAGACCTCCTGCTCGGCCTCCGATGCCTCCGCCAGCTCGCGTTCCAGCGTCGGGATCTCGCCGTAGAGCAGCTTGGAGGCGGTGTCGAAGTCGCCGTCGCGCTGGGCGCGCTCGGCGCGGCCGCGCAGCTCGTCGAGCCGCTCCTTGAGCTCGCCGACGCGGTTGAGGGACTGCTTCTCCTTCTCCCAGCGGGCGGTCAGCCCGCGCAGCTCCTCCTCGCGGTCGGCGAGGTCGCGGCGGAGCTTCTCCAGTCGCTGCTTGCTGGCGTCGTCGGTCTCGTTCTTGAGCGCGAGCTCCTCCATCCGCAGCCGGTCCACGGAGCGCTGGAGCTCGTCGATCTCGACGGGCGAGGAGTCGATCTCCATCCGGAGCCGGGAGGCGGCCTCGTCGACGAGGTCGATGGCCTTGTCGGGAAGGAAGCGGGAGGTGATGTACCGGTCGGAGAGGGTGGCGGCGGCCACGAGCGCGGAGTCGGCGATCTGGACCTTGTGGTGGGCCTCGTACCGGCCCTTGAGTCCGCGCAGGATCGCGATGGTGTCCTCGACGCTCGGCTCGGCGACCAGGACCTGCTGGAAGCGGCGCTCCAGGGCGGGGTCCTTCTCGATCCGCTCGCGGTACTCGTCGAGGGTCGTCGCGCCGACCATGCGCAGCTCGCCGCGGGCCAGCATCGGCTTCAGCATGTTGCCGGCGTCCATGGCGGAGTCGCCGCCGGCGCCCGCGCCGACGACGGTGTGCAGCTCGTCGATGAAGGTGATGATCTGGCCGTCACTGGCCTTGATCTCGGAGAGGACGGTCTTCAGACGCTCCTCGAACTCGCCGCGGTACTTGGCGCCCGCGACCATCGCGCCGAGGTCGAGCGAGACCAGCCGCTTGTCGCGGAGGGACTCGGGGACGTCGCCCTTCACGATCCGCTGCGCGAGGCCCTCGACGACGGCGGTCTTGCCGACACCGGGCTCGCCGATGAGGACCGGGTTGTTCTTGGTGCGGCGGGAGAGCACCTGGACGACGCGCCGGATCTCCTGGTCGCGCCCGATGACGGGGTCCAGCTTCCCCTCGCGCGCCGCGGCCGTGAAGTCCGTGCCGAACTTCTCCAGCGCCTTGTACTGACCCTCCGGGTCGGGTGTGGTCACCCGGCGTCCTCCCCTGCTCTTCTCGAACGCGTCCAGCAGCTTCTTCGCGCCGGCCCCCTGCTGGGCCAGCACCTCGCCCGCCTGCCCGCCCTTCGCCGCGATCCCGATGAGCAGGTGTTCGGTCGAGAGGTACTCGTCCCCGAGCTCCTTGGCCTGTTCGGCGGCCTCGGCGATCACGGCGAGCAGCTCACGGTCGGGCTGCGGCGGCGCGACCGTGGAGCCGGTCACGCGGGGCTCGGCGGCGAGCAGCCGCTCCGCTCCGGACCGTACAGCGGCCTGGTCCGCCTCGACGGCGGCGAGCAGGTCGACGATGTTCTCGTTGTCCTGACCGGCCAGAAGCGCGAGCAGCAGATGCGCAGGGGTCAGGTCGGGGTGTCCCGCGGACACGGCGCGGCCGGTGGCCGCGTTGATCGCGTCCCGGCTCCTGTTGGTCAGTTCGGCGTCCACGTGCGCTGTCTCCTCCTCGACGTCCGGCTACACACGGTCCATGACTCATCTAGCGTACACAAAGTTGAGTCTATTCCGCTCAAGGTGTCGCAGGGACCCGTGCCACGGGTAGGTTCCGGGCATGGCGACTGACCCGAGGAACCCCGACGACGCGTATCTCAGCTTCTGGCGCGAGTACCACATGTCCACCCTGACCACACCGCGCGCGGACGGCACGCCGCACGTGGTGGCGGTGGGGGTGACGTACGACCCCGAGGGCGGCGAGAACGGCATCGCCCGGGTCATCACCAACAAGCACAGCCGCAAGGTCGCCAATGTCCTGGCGGCGGGCGCGGACGGCGCGCGCGTGGCGGTCTGCCAGGTGGACAAGGGGCGCTGGGCGACGCTGGAGGGCGTGGCCCGCATCCGTACGGAGCCGGACGTCGTCGCCGACGCGGTCGACCGGTACGCGACGCGCTACGGCCGGGTCCCGGCACCCAACCCCGACCGGGTCGTCATCGAGATCGCGCTGACCCGGGCCATGGGCCGGGCCTGACCCGGTGACGTGCTCGGCGGCGCGTTTACGGGGTGGGGATTTACGGGCGCAGCACAGCGGCGCCATCGCGTTTCAGGTCCGCGATGGCGCCGCTGTGTGGGGGAAGCACCTGAGCGATCTACAACGACGGGGGAACCGCTCAGGCACTGCGGGGGGTGGCGGTGATGGTCTCGGACTCGACGAGCTGGTGGTCACGCTGGTCGAGATTGACGAAGATCATGCCGTACCGGATGGCACAGCGGACAGGCTGCGGGGCGCCACGGGGCTTCCGGAGACATCGGTAGGCGCGAATATCCTCATCGTCCCCGCGCGTGATGATGATCGGCTCACCGAAGAGGGTGACCATCAACGAATCGCCACCGTGCGGCACGGCTGTGACGAGGTCGATGAAATGCCACCCGGAGCGGTAAGCGGCCGCCATCTCACGCCGGAATCGAGGATCTTCGGGAACCGTCATGCCCGCACGGACTCCCAACCAGGGTCGGAGTCGGCCGGCGCTGCGCCCCAGCCCGGGTCGCTCGCCTTGGCGACGACCTGCTGCGGAGCGAGGCCCCAGCCCGGATCATCGGTGACTGCCACCGCGCCGACCGCGGCAGCAGCTATGAACGCGACACCAACTACGGTGCGTATGAGCTTCTTGGCCATGACCGAGCAACCTCACTTGGTGTGTATCTCCTGCTCCCCCGCAGGCACGACGATGGCTCACTCCTCACGTTTCCACCACTGGCTCAATGCATCATGTTCCTGTATCGGAAAAGCCTGGGGGTGTACATATGCGAATAGAACCGGATAAAACGGGGCATCCTCATACGCACGCCGAGCTGTGCGAAGCGGGCACACGGGTCTATAAAGAGGCCCTGCGCGCGGGACGTATCGCCCGGTCGGACATCGAGTCGACGCCCTGCCTGATGGACCTCGACCTCCTTCGGCCCGATCCCGACGACGTGCAGTGGCTCCGGCCGGTTCCCCCCTCGGCCGCGCTGGCCAGACTGCTGCTCCCGATCGAGAAGGAGATCCAGGAGCGTAGACGTCTCAGCATCGAACTCTCCGACGCGTTCGAGCCATTCATGTCGGTCAGCGTCCAGGACCCCACGACCACCCACGCGATCACCGTCCTGGAGGGACTCACGAGGATCAACACCTCCCTGGACCGCGTGGTGGCCGAATGCTCCTCCGAGCTGCTGACCGTGCAGCCCGGCAGCGGCCGCAGCGCCCACACCTTCGGCGAGGCCCTCCGCCGCGTCAGGCCGCTCCTCGGCCGCGGCATCCGGATGCGGACGCTCTACCAGCACACCGCCCGGCACCAGCCGATCACCCTGGCCTATCTCGAACGCATCGGCCCCGAGGTCGAGGTCCGCACACTCGAGGAGATCATCGACCGGCTCATCATCGTGGACCGCAAGGTCGCCTTCGTCCCCGCGAGCCGGGACCGCCAGGTCGCCCTGGAGCTGCGCCACACCGGCCTCGTCGAGTACCTCGTCGGCGTCTTCGAGCAGTTCTGGCTCCAGGCCATCCCCCTGGACAACCCGGTCACCTACGAGCCGCCGCTGGACGGCATCAGCGGCATCCAGCGCTCCATCGCCAAACTCCTCGTCGAGGGCCATGTCGACGAGGCCATCGCCCGCCGGCTCGGCATGAACGTCCGGACCTGCCGCGCCCACATCGCCAAGCTCGCCTCCGCCCTCGGGAGCGGCAGCCGGGCCCAGCTCGGCTACCTCATCGCCCAGTCCGGAATCCTGGAGCAGGAACACTGACCGTGTACGTACAGATCGACCTGGACGGCCCCGCGGGGACACTGCGCGTCTCGGGACACGACATGCCCACCGTGGAGCTTCTGCGCGCGCCGGGCGACGAACCCGACCCGCTCATCCCCATCGGCACCCGCGCCGCCGCCCGGCTCGCCCTCACCGTCGACGGCGCGCCCGCGCGCATCCGGCCCGGCCGCGGACGGCTCCTGCGGCGCTCGTACCGGGTCGACGTCAGGGTCTCCGGCACCCGCTACCGGCTCGTGCCCTGCTCGTACGTGGAGAGCCGGCTGCTCCGCGACGGACACCCCCTGGGCACCCTGGACTCGTCCGGGGACGGCACGGTGGACGCGGAGTGGGCGCCCGGCACCGGGCCCGAACCGCTGGACCGGGCCGTCGGCACCGCCCTCGCCGCCGCGTTCGGCACGGGCGCGGCGCCCTGGTGGGACACGGCGACGAACATCGTGGCCGAACTCATCCCGTAGGACACGCCAAACGCAGCACGCACGACGAGGCCCCCTCCGCATCTCGCGGAAGGGGCCTCGTCGAGCGGAGTTCCGCCCGGACGGCTCAGGGCTCCGCCCGGCGGCTCGGGGCTCTGCTCAGGGCTCTGCCCGGGGCGCTCGGGACGGCTCGGGACGCTCGGGGCGCTCGGGGCGCTCGGGACGGCTCGGGGCGCTCGGGACGGCTCGGGGCGCTCGGGGCGCTCGGGGCGCTCGGGACGCTACTCGGGACGCTTGGGGCGCCACACGACCAGCGCGCTCGCCTGCTGGACGTCCGTGTACGGCACCAGGTCGCGCCGGTACGAGGCGTGCACCTGGGCCTCGCGCTGGCGCATCGCCGACGCCGCGCCCTCGACGGCCGCCGACAGCTCGGCGACCCGCTGCTGAAGCGCCGCGACCTGGTTCTCCAGCTCGATGATGCGCTTGATGCCCGCCAGGTTGATGCCCTCGTCCTGCGACAACGCCTGCACCGTACGGAGCAGTTCGATGTCACGGGCCGAGTACCGCCGCCCCCGGCCCGCGGTGCGGTCCGGCGAGACCAGACCGAGGCGGTCGTACTGACGCAGCGTCTGCGGGTGCAGACCCGACAGCTGGGCCGCCACCGAGATGACGTACACAGGCGTCTCGTCGGTCAGTTCGTACGGATTACGGCTGCGTCCCGGTCTGTCCATCGGGTCAAGCTCCCTTCGCGGCCTGGAACAACTCTGCCCTGGGGTCCTCGCCCGCCGTCGCCTGACGGTAGGTCTCAAGGGCCTCACGGGCCTTGTCGTCGAGCTCCTTGGGCACCGCGACCTCCACCGTCACCAG
Organism: Streptomyces sp. NPDC057271; assembly: GCF_042668715.1. Lineage (NCBI taxonomy): Bacteria > Bacillati > Actinomycetota > Actinomycetes > Kitasatosporales > Streptomycetaceae > Streptomyces > Streptomyces sp. NPDC057271. The sequence continues at coordinate 1,846 of NZ_JBHUYJ010000006.1, read as the reverse complement.
CAGATCGCCACGCGTGCCGTCCTTGCGGACCGCGCCCTTGCCGCGGGCGCGCATCGTCCGGCCGTTGGGGGTGCCGGCCGGAAGCTTCAGCGTCACCGCCGGGCCGCCCAGCGTCGGCACCTTGATGTCGCCGCCGAGTGCGGCCTCGTCGAACGTGACGGGCACGGTGACGGTCAGGTTGTCGTCCTTGCGGCCGAAGACCGGGTGGGCGTCGACGTGCACGACCACGTACAGGTCGCCGCTCTGGCCGCCCCGCTCGCCCGGAGCGCCCTTGCCGCGCAGCCGGATCCGCTGCCCGTCGGCGACACCGGCGGGGATGCGGACCTGCATGGTGCGGGAGGACTTGGCCCGCCCGCTGCCCTTGCAGACCTCACAGGGGGTCTCGGCGATGAGGCCGCGCCCCTTGCAGTCCACGCACGGGTCGGTGAGCGAGAACGAGCCACTGCCGCCGCGCGAGACCTGGCCGGTGCCGACACAGGTCGGGCACACCCGGGGCGTGCCGTTCTTGTCGCCGGTGCCCGAACAGGCCTTGCAGGGCGCCTGGGAGGACATCCGCAGGGGCACCGTCGCGCCGTCCACGGCCTCGGTGAAGCTGAGCGTCACCTCGGACTCGATGTCCTGGCCGCGGCGGGGCTGCGTGCGCGTACCCGCGCCGCCGCCCGCGCCACGGTTGAACAGTCCGCCGAAGACGTCGCCGAGACCGCCGCCGAAGCCGCCGGCCCCGCCGCCCGCGCCGCCGGGCCCCTGGGCGCCGCCGAAGAGGTCGCCCAGGTCGAAGTTGAAGTTGCCGCCGCCAGGGCCTCCGGAACGGAAGCCTCCGTTGCCGAAGAGCGCGCGGGCGTCGTCGTACTCCTTGCGCTTCTTGGGGTCGCCGAGGACGTCGTTCGCCTCGGAGATCTCCTTGAAGCGCGCCTCGGCGCTGGTGTCGCCCTTGTTGGCGTCCGGGTGGTTCTCGCGGGCGAGCTTCCGGTACGCCTTCTTGATCTCGGCGTCGGTGGCGTCCTTGGGGACGCCGAGAACCTTGTAGTAGTCCTTCTCGACGAAGTCCTTCGTGCTCATCGACGTCCCTCCTCTCGGACGATCTTCGCGCTAGCCCTCAGGGCCACCGCTCTCCTCGTCTGCCGACTTCTCTTCCTTCGCGGCCGGCGTCGCCCCGGGCTGGGGCTCGGCCACCGCCACGCGCGCGGGCCGGATGGTCCGCTCGCCGATCCGGTACCCAGGCTGCAGGATCGCCACGCAGGTCGTCTCGGTGACGTCCGGTGCGTAACTGTGCATCAGGGCCTCGTGGATCGTCGGGTCGAAGGGCTCACCCTCCTTGCCGAACTGCTGCAGCCCCATCTTGGCGGCCACCGTCTCCAGCGATTCGGCGACCGACTTGAAGCCGCCCACCAGCTCGCCGTGGTCCCGTGCCCGGCCGATGTCGTCGAGCACGGGCAGCAGCTCCGTCAGAAGGCCCGCGACCGCGATCTCCTTGACGGTGACACGGTCCCGCTCCACCCGACGGCGGTAGTTCTGGTACTCGGCCTGGAGCCGCTGGAGGTCGCCCGTGCGCTCGCTGAGCGCGCTGCGGGCCTGGTCCAGCTGCGCCGTCAGGCCGACCGTCTGTGCGGCGTCCCCGGCCGGGGCCGCCGAGCCCTCCTCCGTGGAGGGGGTCTCAGCGGCCTCGGCGGCGTCCTCGGCGCCGGAGGGGACGTCGGGCTTCTCCTCGAAGCCCGGGGTCTCCTCCGTCATCAGGCAGCGCCGCCCTTCGGCTTCTCGTCGTCGACGATCTCGGCGTCCACGACGTCGTCGTCGGCCTTGGCCTCGCCCTGCGGGGCGTCGCCGCCAGCGGCCTGCGTGGCCTGGG
>NZ_JBHUYJ010000005.1:158217-175023 GCF_042668715.1 Streptomyces sp. NPDC057271 | reverse complement strand
TGGTGCCCGGCCCCCGCACCTGAGCGGACACCGAGGGCGACACCACGCGCTGAGCTGGTCGAACTGGCGCCGCCGACGCCAAGCAGTCGCCCGCCGCTGTCACTACCTGCGGCGTTGTCGCACGATCGAGGGGCGGTTTCCCTGAGACCGCCCCCGCACGCCCGAAGTCCCGCTACACTCCCGCCACCCGGCGAAAGACCAGGTCAGACAGCGAAATCCTGCTGGAGTACTAGGCCTTCTTCGGCGGGACCGTCGGCATCCCCAGGAACGGCGGCCTCAGCGCCCCGAAGGCGTCCGCCGGGACCGTCGGGGCCTTCGGGGCGACGGCCGCGACACGGACGTACGCCTCACCCTGGGCGGGGCGCGGGTCCTCCTCGCCCTTGTTCGGCCAGAGGGACATCGCCCGCTCCGCCTGCGCCGTGATCGTCAGCGACGGGTTGACGCCGAGGTTGGCGGAGACCGCGGCACCGTCGACGACCGAGATGCCCGGGTGCCCGAAGAGCCGGTGGTACGGGTCGATGACACCGGACTCGGCGTCGGCGCCGATCGGGCAGCCGCCCAGGAAGTGCGCGGTGAGCGGGGTGCCCATCAGCTCGCCGATGTTGGAGCCGGCGAAGCCGTTGATCTCCTCGGCGAGCAGGGACGCGGCCCGGGTCGCCTCGGGGATCTGGTTCGGGTTCGGCGCACCGTGCCCCTGACGGGCCGTGAGCAGACCCTTTCCGACGCCGGCCGGCTTGCGGTAGGTCGTCAGCGAGTTGTCCAGGGACTGCATCACGAGACCGATGATCGTCCGCTCCGACCAACGGCGGTTGGACAGGGCGCGGAGGGCCAGCGTGGGGTGCTTGACCATCTCCAGGAGCCAGTTCCGCACCCGGTGGGCACCGTAGGGCACCTGGAGGACGGTCATGCCGCCCATGGCGTTGGAGCCCTTGCCGTAGCGGACCGGCTCGATGTGGGTGTTCTCGTCCGGGTGGATCGAGGAGGTGATCGCGACCCCGCGCGTGAAGTCGACCTTCTCCACGCCGTGCTTCCTGCGGTAGCGCCGGTCGGTGGTCTGTGAGCCGACCAGCGCCTCCGAGTTGGTACGGGTCAGCTCGCCGAGCCGGGCCGAGACGCGGGGCAGCAGCCCGGTGTCCTTCATCCGGTGCAGCAGGGTCTGCGTCCCGTACGTGCCGGCCGCGACGACGACCCGCGGTGCCGTGAAGGTCCTGCCCTTGCCCTTCTTCTTGTTGTCCGTCGGCAGCGTCTTGACCGCGTACCCGCCCCGCGAGTCCTCGGTGAGGGCGACGACCGAGGTCATCGGATGGACGACGGCGCCGGCCTTCTCGGCGAGGTAGAGGTAGTTCTCGTTGAGGGTGTTCTTGGCTCCGTGGCGGCAGCCCGTCATGCACTCGCCGCATTCGGTGCACGCCGTGCGGGACGGCCCGGCGCCGCCGAAGTACGGGTCGGCGACCTCGGCGCCCGGCTTCGCCCTCGATGCGCCCGCCCCTTCCTCGCCGCCGGCGTCCTTACCGTCGGCGTCCTTACCGTCGCCGAAGAAGACCCCGACCGGCGCCATGTGGAAGGTGTCCCCGATGCCCATGGCCTGTGCGGTCGCCTTGAGATGGACGTCCGAGGGGGTCATGGTCGGGTTGAGCCGTACGCCCAGCATCCGCTTGGCCTGGTCGTAGTACGGCGCCAGCTCCTCCTGCCAGTCGGTGATGTCCTTCCACTGCGGGTCCTGGAAGAACGGCGTGGGCGGTACGTAGAGGGTGTTGGCGTAGTTGAGCGAGCCACCGCCCACGCCCGCGCCGGCCAGCACCATGACGTTGCCCAGCAGGTGGATGCGCTGGATGCCGTAGAGGCCGAGGGCCGGGGCCCAGAGGAAGTTCTTCAGGTCCCAGGAGTTCCTGGGCAGGTCGGTACGGCTGAAGCGGCGGCCCGCTTCCAGGACGCCGACCCGGTAGCCCTTCTCGGTGAGGCGCAGGGCCGTGACCGAGCCGCCGAACCCGGAGCCGACGACGATGACGTCGTAGTCGTACGCCGGGTCCAGGTCGTCCTCGTCCTGATTCCGGGCAGGGGGTACCGCGGTCATGGCTCTCCTCGTGCGAAAGGGGGCGGAACGGGCGGGCGGGTGTCAGCGCAGGCGCAGGGCCTTCATCGCCTTCAGGGACAGGCTCATGAACGCGGCGTACTTCTCGTCGTCCATCCCGAAGGAGGGCGCGAGCGGGATCAGCCGCTGCTGGGCCACGGTCTGGGCCTCGGTGAACTTGAGGATGCCCTCCGAGCCGTGGCGCCGGCCGAGCCCGGAGTCCTTCATACCGCCCATCGGCGCCTGGACGCTGCCGTACGCCGGTGCGTACCCCTCGTTGATGTTGACGGTGCCGGTGCGCAGCCGGGCGGCGACGGCGTGGCCCCGCCGGGAGTCCTTCGTCCAGACCGAGGAGTTGAGTCCGTACGGGGTGGCGTTGGCCAGTTCGACGACCTCGTCCTCGTCCGTGAAGCGGTATATCGAGACGACCGGTCCGAAGGTCTCCTCGGTGCAGACGGCCATCGGGGCCTCGACGCCGTCGAGGATGGTCGGCTCGTAGAAGAGCGGGCCGATGTCGGGGCGGGCGACGCCGCCCGCGACCAGCTTGGCGCCCTTGGCGACGGCCTCCTCCACGTGCTTCGTGACCGTCTCCAGCTGCCGCTCGCCGACGAGGGAGCCCATGTCGGCGCCGTAGGAGAGGGAGTTGCCGAGGCGCATCGCCTTCGTACGGGCTGCGAAGCGGGCGACGAAGTCGTCGGCGACCGACTCGTGGACGTACAGCCGCTCGATGGAGATGCAGAGCTGGCCGGCCGAGGAGAAGCAGGCGCGGACGGCGCCGGCGGCCGCCTTCTCGATGTCGGCGTCCTTGAGGACCAGCATGGCGTTCTTGCCGCCGAGTTCGAGGGTCACGCCGACGAGCCGGGCCGCGGCGCCCTGGGCGACCTCACGGCCGGTGCGGGTCGAGCCGGTGAAGGAGACGTAGTCGGCGTGCTTGACGACCTCGGGGCCGACGACCGGGCCCTCGCCGATGACGACCTGGAAGACCTCGGCGGGCAGTCCCGCCTCGATGAGGAGGTCACGGGCCCAGAGTGCGGTGAGCGCGGTCTCGGTGTCCGGCTTCATCACGACGGCGTTGCCGGAGACGAAGGCGGGCAGCGCGTCGCCGACCGACAGCTCCAGAGGGTAGTTCCAGGGCGCGATCTGGCCGACGACGCCACGTGGCTGACGCAGCTCGGTGACCTTGGTGAGGGTCGGTACGACACCGGTGTGGTGCTTGGGGCGCAGGTAGGAGGGGGCCTTGCGGCCGTAGTGGCGGGCGGCGACCGCGACGGCGAGGACCTCCTCGTGGGCGTGCAGACGGGCCTTGCCGGTCTCCAGCTGGATGAGGTCGAGGACCTCGGCCTGCCGTTCCAGGACCAGGTCGTGGAAGCGGAGCAGGACGGCCGCTCGGGCCTTGACGGGCGTGGCGGCCCAGGCGGCCTGGGCCGCGCGGGCGCGTGCGAAGGCCTCCGCGACATCCTCGGGGGTGGACTCGGGCAGCTCGGCCAGCTTCTCCCCGGTGAAGGGGGTGTGGTTCACGGTACGGCCGGAACCGGCGACTCCACGGGTGAGCTGGGCGACCACCTCGGGGGTGACCACGTCGGCGGCGGTACGGGCGCCGGCCGGCGACGGCGCGAGGGGGTTCGTGCCGGGGGCGGTGGTGGCCGGGCCGACCGGGGTGGCGAGTGCCTGCGAGTCCGTCATGAGGGCGAGAGTAGGCCGCAATCCGGTCTTTGGGTACCCGTCGGTAACGTGTTTTCACCGGGTGCGCACAATCGCGCCAGCGATCACTGGCACATAAGCCCTGATCAGCGGCTTACGGCCGACCGGGAGGACGAGCTCGCGCGCTCTCAGCCCGCGTGCTCGCCCGGCGCCCGCCAGTGCTGCACGACGATGTCGAACTGTTCCCGGGTGGTCTCCCAGCTCGACTCCGGCGAGGCCATGTACAGGGCGTACTCGGTGCCGTCGTCCGCGAAGTAGAGCTGGTCGATGGCGTGCCTCGGGCCCGGGAACTCCTGCTTCTCGTACCAGGTGAACTCCCACCGGGCGGAGCGGACCTGGTCGCGGTAGGTGTTCTGGTTCAGCTTGATCCGCTTGTACTGGAGTCGCCTCTTCAGCGTCTTCTCCAGGTCCAGCACGTGCACGTACGGGTTCTCGAAGTCGGGCGTGGGGTCGACACTGATCCGGATCCGGTGGCGTCCGTTGTCCGGCGTGTAGTCGACGCTGTCGCCATCCGTCTGGCGCTTCCAGCCCTTGGGCACCGCCAGGCTGAAGCCCTTGGGGTCCTCGACGCGGTGCCAGCCGTCCGGGAGCGTCTCCTTGGCGGCCTTCGTCACCTCGGGCTGCGTGCTGTGACCGGCGCCCCCGGCCTTGACGCCTCCGCCCTCGCCGTCCCCGCCGGAGTACTGCATGGCGGCGAAGACGCCTCCACCGGCGACGAGGGCCGCGAGAACGGCCGTCAGGACCGCCGAACGCCACCGGCCGCGGCCCTTGGGCGCGGGGAGTGCGGGCGCGGGTGCGGCGGTGGGGGTGGGGGTGGCGGGCGTGGCGCCGGAGGCGGACGCGGGGGTGGCGCCGGACGGGGAGACGGACGTCGGGAGGGGGGTGGCCGTCGGAGTCGGGGGTTCCTGGGCGTGGAGCGGGGCGGTCGCGGAGACCAGCTCCTCCTGCCCCACCCGCCGCGTCGGTACGTACGCCTGCGCGGCCTGGGGCGTACGGCCCTCCATGGCGTCGAGCAGCATCCGTTCCGCCTCGTCGGCGCGCGGCCGCTCCGCGGGGTCCTTGCGGAGCAGCGCGACGATCACGGGGGCCAGCGCGCCCGCATTCGCCGGATACGGCGGTTCCTCGGTCACCACCGCCTGCATGGTGCTGATCGGCGAGGTCCGCCGGAAGGGCGAGCTCCCCTCCACCGCCGTGTACAGCGTCGCGCCCAGCGACCAGAGGTCGGAGGCCGGGCCGGGGTCGCCGCCGCGCACGCGCTCCGGCGCCAGGTAGTCGATGGAGCCGACGAGTTCACCGGTCCGGGTGATCGTCGAGTCGCCCTCGATGGCCGCGATGCCGAAGTCGGTGAGCAGGACCCGTCCGTCGCGGGCCAGCAGGACGTTGCCGGGCTTGACGTCCCGGTGGAGCACGCCGGCCGCGTGCGCGGCGCGCAGGGCCCCGAGGACGTGCAGCCCGATCCTGGCCGCCTCGCCGGCCTCGATCGTGCCGGCCTCCTTCGCGGCGTCCGCGAGCGAGGGCCCGTCGACGTACTGCATGACGATCCACGGGCGGGCGTCGTGCTCCAGGACGTCGTGCACGGTGACCACGCCGGGATGGGTGATCCGCGCGGCGGCGCGGGCCTCCTTCTGCGTACGGGCGTGCAGGACGAGGCGGTCGGCCTCGGCCACGAACCGACCGGCCGTCAACTCCTTGACCGCCACCACCCGGTGCAGTACTTCGTCGTGCGCACGCCAGACCTTGCCCATGCCGCCGCGGCCGATCGCCTCACCCAGCCGGTACCGTCCGGCGAGCAGAAGACCCGCGACCGTTTCCGCACCCTGAGAATGTTCCACTGTCCCCCGCCTGTTCCTTCGGATGCCAGGTTACGGAGGGGGGCATGGAAGACGGAACCTCGGGGCTGGCAAAGGAACCGCACCGTGACCGACGGGGATCTGTCCCCGTGACAGTGGGGCGCCTTCCACGTGACCCTCGGGCGCCTGTTCGCACGGCCGCCGGGGCCCGGTTCGCCGCAGAAGGCCGGGCCCGGTTCGCCGCAGAAGGCCGGGGGTCCGGTCAGTGTGTGGCGCGGTCGGGGGTCCGGTCAGGGTGTGGCGCGGTCGGGGGTCCGGTCAGCGTGTGGCGCGGTAGACCTTCACCGCCTGGTCGTAGATCTCGGACACCTTGTCGCGTTCGCTCTCCGGGCCGATGACCTGGACGACGTGGTAGCGGCCGTCCTCGATCAGGGCGAGGTTGCGGACGTAGACGTCGCGGCCCGTGCTGTCCTGCCAGGTGAACTGGCCGACCGCCATGGACTGCTGTCCCACGTCGATCCGCCGCAGACCGGTGGCACCGGACCAGCTGGAGTCCCGCCACGGCTGGAGTTCGCGCTCCTTGGTGCGCTGGTACGCCATCGGGTCCGAGCCGTTGGCCTGCACGGTGTCCCGGCCGGGGACGACGATCAGGGTGAAATCGCCTCCGGTGTAGCGGACTTGCCCGGCGTCGTTGATCGGACTGCGGCGCCAGTTCTTCACGACACCGACCTCGAAGCCCTCCGGGTCCTTGACGAGGGTGTACCCGGCCGCGAGGGCGGGGGTGCTCGGGGTGGCGGCCGGCGGGGTCGTGCTCGCGGTGCCGGGCGTGGAGCCGGGCTTGCCGCTCTGCCCGGCGCTCGGCTCGGCGGACCGCGGGGACTGCGGCGCGGTGGTGGGCGTACCGGTGTGGGCGGCGGGACGGCCGTCGTCCGCGCCGTCCTTGGGCAGGAACAGCACGGCGTACGCGACGGCTCCGACGAGCAGAAGCAGGATCAGGAGCAGAAGCGTCAGGCCGAGCGAGCGCGGGGAACGGCCGGCTCCGCCCGCGCCGCGCGGCGCACGGGGCGGGCGCGGGGAACGGGGCGCGCGCTGAGGCAGCTCCTCGTGGAGGTGCTCCTGGGCGAACTCCTGGCGCGGGTGCCGCTGCCCGGGCTCATGACGCTGCCCGGACTGGTGCCGCTGCCCGGGCTCATGGCGTACCGCCGCCGGGGACACGTCGGGGGCGGGCGGTTCCTCGTGGCGCCTGCCCTTGCGGTGCCGGTGACGGCCCCCCGCCGCTCCTCCGCGGCGCCGGCGCACCAGCTCGCCGCGGCGCCGTACGACGGGCAGCCGCGTCGCGTCCACGGACGGCAGCGGGACGATCCCCACGCCCGCCTCGGGCTCGGGGGCGGACCGCACGAGCGAGCGCAGCCAGCCGCGCAGCTCCTCGAAGTCGGGCCGCTCGGTGGGGTCCTGGCGCAGCAGGGACTCGACGACCGGGCGCAGCGGGCCGCACTCCTCGGCGAAGGCCGGGGGCTCGGCGCAGACCAGCTGGACGAGTTCGGCGGCGCTGTCCTCGGGATACGGGGCGTGGCCCTGGACGGCGCGGTAGAGGAGGGCTCCGAGCGCCCAGAGGTCGGTGGCGGGGCCGATGGGCGGGGCGAGGCGCCAGTTCTCGTGGACCGGTCCCGCCTGTTCGGGCGCCCAGCGCTCGGTGACCGCGCCGACGACGGCGATCCGTGCCTGGCGGGCGCGTTCGGCGGCGAGCCGGGTGGCCGGGCCGCGGTAGACGGCCGTGGGCGCGCCCGCTTCGGCCGGTCCGTCCCAACCGCCGGAGGCGGGTGCGGGTACGGAGGCGCGCTCGGGGACGGGCGCCGGGGTGTAGCCGGCGGGGAGGGCGGGCAGCGCGTGGCCGCCGCCCGCGGGCACGGGTCCGGAGGCGTCGCGCGAGGCGTGCGGGCCGTCGCTCCAGGTACCGGTGAGCAACGCGCGGGGCGGTCCACCGCCTTCGTCTCCGTACCCCCTGCGGTACGGGGCCGGGTACTCGTCGTCGGTGTCGTCCTCGTCCTCGTCGTCGCCGGTCTGGGACCACCAGTGCGGCTCCGGTCCGAGTCCCCGCGCGGGCACGGGCGCGGGGGGCGTCGGGAGGGCGGCGGAAGGCTCCGGGTCGTGGGCGGCCCGCCCGTCCGCCTCGGGGGCGGGCTCGGGCGCCGGGCGCTGTACGGGGACGGCGGCTCCGGTCTCGCCGATGTGCGCCGCTGCGCGGGCGCCCGCCCGGTACGCGGCGATGGCGCCCGCGCGGGCCGCACGGACGTCCGTGGCCGGCGGGGTGCCGCCCGCGGGGAGTTCGGGCCGTGCCGCCGGTTCGCCCGCCTCGGGCGCGTCCTCGGCCGCGTCCGTACCGGTACGGGCTCCGCCCGGCCCGTCCTCGTGCACGTACCCCTGCGCGTATCCGCGCTCGTACCCCTCGGCGTACCCCTCCGTACGGCCTTCCGTACCGCCGTCCGTACGGACGGCCGTGCGGTCCTCCCTGTGTCCCGGCTCGTCGTCCTCGGCGAGCGGCACGGGGGCGTAGCCGCACAGGGCCTCCTCCGCCGCTCCCGCCGCGAGCCCGGTCAGGAGCACCCGCCCGTCGTCGCAGACGAGCACGGTGCGCGGGGTGATGTTCCGGTGGGTCCAGCCGTGCGCGTGCAGGGCCCGCAGGGCGGTGAGGACGTCGGAGCCGATCTCCGCGGCGCGGTACGGGCTCAGCGGGCGCTCGGCGAGGAGCGCCGCCAGCGGCCTGGCCGCGATCAGTTCGCTCACTATCCACAGTGAACCGGCCTCCGCGAACACGTCGAAGACCTGGTCGAGCAGGGGGTGGTCCGGGATCTGGGCGGCGGCCTGTGCCGCCTCGACGGCGCGCCGCACCGCGGGGTCGGCGGGCCGCCGGGTCGCCCGGCCGGAAGCGGGGCGGTGGGGGGTGAATCCGGTGCCGTCCTCGTCCACGACCTCGGCGTCGATCACCTCGGGCAGGGGTACCTGGTGGACCAGGACCTCCTGGCCGCTGTAGGTGTCGAAGGCGCGGGTCTCGACGAGTTCGTACGCGTCCTGCGGTGGTACGGGCAGGCGATAGCGGTCGGCGAGCACCCTTCCCGCGTAGTCGTCCACGACGCCTCCCCACCGAGCGCGCTGTCCCCCGGGTCGCACGGATCCCGTTCAGCTCACGAATCGCACGGAATGCGCGAAACCGTCAATTCCGTTCTTGGCCCGCACAGTTGACGATGTATTTCGGCTGCGTACGGTCCACGTCCTCTCACGATACGTGGCGCCGGTCAGTCCTTGGGGCTGAACGTGGCGAACGCGGTGTCCCGCAGCGTCTTGCACGCGGAGGCGTTCCACTCGTCCGCCTTGCAGCTGACCATGATCGAGTAGCCGTGCGTGGCGTCCACCTTGAAGCCCCGGTTCAGTATCCGGACGCGCATGCCCTTCTCGTTGCGCTCGAACTCCCAGTCGGCGACCGTCGGGTACCCCTTGTACGAGACGGGCCTGATGCCGATGTGGCGGTAGCCGTTGCTGCTCGCCGAGACGCCGGCCACGGCCGCGGCCCACGCGGAGGCGGCGTCGTCCTTCGGGTTGCCGTTGTAGTCGACCTGGACGCGCGGATATCCGCCGTCGGCGTTGAAGATCCCGCCCGAGCTCCGGCCCGCTATGCCGTTGAGCCTGAACGTGGACGGCATCGCCATCACGAAACGGAACTTCTTGTTGGTCACCATGACGTACCCGGCGGGGAGCTGCGCCCCGGGGGCGCCGGTGCTCGGCTTCCCCGACGGCTTGCCGCTCTGCCCACCCGAACCCGAACCGGAGTCCGAACCCGAGCCGGTCGGCTGCTCGCCGCCCTGCTGACCGGAGTCGTCCGGCGTCTCGCCCTTGCCCTGGCTGTCGCTGTCGCCGCCCGAGGCCCCGGCCGAGGCCGTCGTGTCGGAGCCCTTGCCCGCGTTGCCGCCCTTGTCGTCCTCACCGCCGCTGAGGGAGACGGCCAGGATCGTGCCGAGCAGGGCGAGGACCACGATCCCCGCGATGATGATCAGGGTGCGGCGCGGTACGACGTCGGTGAGCGAGGCACGCGGCTGCGCCGGCCTGTTCCCGCCCTGCAGCGGCTCGGGCCGCGGCCTGGGCCGCTGCTCGGACCGGACCGAGGCGGCCGCGTTCCGTACGGACTTCAGGGCGCCGCGCATCCGCTCGGCGGCCGCGTCCGCGGTTCTCTCCTTCGGCCCGGGCGCCGAACGCTTCGGCGGCTCCGGCGGAACCGGGGGCAGCGGCACGACCCGGGTCGCCTCGGGAGACGGCTCGGGCTCCACGACCGGTACGGGCGCGGGCGCGTCGAGCACCGCCCTGAGCAGCACGCGCGCGCCGGCGTCGTCGAGCCGCTGGTCCGGGTCCTTGACGAGCAGGCCGTAGATGACCTTCTCCAGGAGCGGCCCCGCGTTCTTCGGCGGGTCGACGGGCTCGGTCATCACGGCGGTGAGCGTCGCGATCGCGGAACCCTTGTCGTACGGCGGGCTGCCCTCGACGCTCGCGTACAGCAGTCCGCCGAGCGACCACATGTCGGCGGCCGGGCCGGGCTTGTGGCCACGGGCCCGCTCGGGCGAGATGTAGGAGGGCGCGCCGACGAGCATGCCGGTGGAGGTGATCGAGGGGTCGCCCTCGACCTGGGCGATGCCGAAGTCGGTGAGGACGACCCGGCCGTCCTCGGCGATCAGCACGTTGGACGGCTTCACGTCGCGGTGCAGGATGCCCTGCCGGTGCGCCGAGCGCAGCACGTCGAGGATCGCGAGGCCGACCTCGGCGGCGCGGTGCGGGGTGAGCGTGCCGTCCTCACGGACGGCGTCGGCGAGGGACTTGCCCTCGACGAGTTCCATGACGATCCACGGCCGGTCGTCCTCGTCGACGACGTCGTAGACGGTCACGGCGCCGTTGTTACGGATCCGGGCGATGGCCTTGGCCTCGCGCAGGGTCCGGGTGATGAGGCGTCGCTTCTCGTCCTCGTCGATGCTGTTGGGGAAGCGCAGCTCCTTGACGGCGACGGTGCGGCCGAGGGTCTCGTCGACCGCGCGCCACACGGTGCCCATGCCGCCGCGTCCGAGGACGCCGTCGAGCCGGTACCGCCCGGCGAGCAGGCGACCCTCGGCCGTCGCCCCGGCGCGCTCCGCCGACCCGGAACGCCCACCGCCGGCGGGCTTCCTGAGCCTGGGGGCCTCGGCCTTCGGCCTCGTCCCGGGCACGGCGTCGGCCGGCTCGGCGTCGACGCGCCCGGCACCGCCACGCCCGGCACCGCCACGCGCGGCTCCGGACGGCTGGGCGCCGGAGGGCACGGCGTCGGCCGGCTCGGAGGCCGCCGGCCTCCCCGTCCCCGACGCCTGGTCCGCGCTGGACGAGTTCTCCGGCCCGGACGACTTCTCCGCCGCGGACGACCCGGCATGCTCCGGCCCGCCGGACGTGCCGGCCTCGGAAGTGCCGATCCCGGACCTGCCGGCCTCGGACACGCCGGCCCCGGACGCGCCGATCCCGGACCTGCCGGCCCCGGACACGCCGATCCCGGACCTGCCGGCCTCGGACACGCCGGCCCCGGACGCGCCGATCCCGGAACTGCCGGCCCCGGACACGCCGATCCCGGAACTGCCGGCCCCGGACACGCCGATCCCGGACGTGCCGACCTCGGCGGGACCGTCCGTCTCGGCCCGTTCCGGGCCGGACTTCACGTCCGGCTCCGCCTCACGTGCCGCGGGAACCACACCCCGGTCGCCGTCGGTTCCGGCACCCGCGCCGGCGTCCCGCCGAGGGTCCCGCGCCGTGTCTCGCGACTGCTCCGCCTCCGACATGCGTCCCCTCTGCGATCCTGATCTTCGCCCGCGTCTGCCGCTTCCCACGCGATGCGGTAACCCGCCCTGGAAGAGAGCCCATTGTCTCTCACTCCGGGACCGATCCCGCTCCGGGGTCCGCACTCCGAGAAGACGGCTCCGCGGGAAAGCGCTGCTGTCATGGCACCCGACGCCGAAGCATCCCCCTCGGGTTCCGTACCCGTACGAACAGGATGCCGCAGACGCCTCCCAACGTCCCCTCCCCGAAGCCGAGTTCGTCCGGGGCGCGCCGTGAACCCCGCCGGACGGGTCAGATCGGCACGATGTCGGGGGCGCCGAGCCGCGCCGCGTCCGCCGTCAGATCGTCCGGCTGCCGCTGCGACTCGCGCTCCGCCTCCACCCGCTTCTCGTAGTGCTCCACCTCCTTCTCGATCTGGTGGGCGTCCCAGCCCAGCACGGGCGCCATCAACTCGGCGCACTCCCGCGCGCTGCGCGTCCCCCGGTCGAAGGTCTCGATGGAGATCCGGGTGCGCCGGGTCAGGACGTCGTCCAGGTGCCGGGCGCCCTCGTGCGAGGCCGCGTAGACGATCTCGGCGCGCAGATAGTCGTCCGCGCCCGCCAGGGGTTCGGCGAGGCCCTGGTCGGCGGCGATGAGATCCAGGAGCTCCTCGGTCATCGAGCCGTACCGGTTGAGCAGATGCTCCACCCGGACGACGTGGAGTCCGGTCCTGGCCGCGATCCTCGCCCTGGCGTTCCACAGGGCCTGGTAGCCCTCGGCGCCCAGAAGCGGGATGTCCTCGGTGACGCAGGCGGCGACCCGCTGGTCGAGCGCGTGCACGGCCTCGTCCACGGCGTCCTTGGCCATCACCCGGTAGGTCGTGTACTTCCCGCCGGCCACGACGACGAGCCCGGGCACCGGATGCGCGACGGTGTGCTCGCGCGAGAGCTTGCTCGTGGCGTCCGACTCGCCCGCCAGCAGCGGCCGCAGGCCCGCGTACACGCCCTGGACGTCGTCCCTGGTGAGCGGCGTCGCCAGGACGCTGTTCACATGCTCCAGGAGATAGTCGATGTCGGCGCTGGACGCCGCCGGGTGCGCCTTGTCCAGGTCCCAGTCGGTGTCCGTGGTGCCGACGATCCAGTGCCGTCCCCACGGAATCACGAACAGCACGGACTTCTCGGTGCGCAGGATCAGTCCGGTGCTCGAGTGAATCCGGTCCTTGGGCACGACCAGATGGATGCCCTTCGACGCCCGCACATGGAACTGGCCACGCTCCCCGATGAGCGCCTGGGTGTCGTCCGTCCACACCCCGGTCGCGTTGACGAGCTGCTTCGCCCGGATCTCGTACTCCCCGCCCGCCTCGACGTCCTGGACCCGGGCGCCCACGACCCGTTCACCCTCACGGAGGAATCCGATCACCCGCGCCCGGCTCGCGACCTTCGCTCCGTAACTCGCGGCCGTACGGACCAGTGCGGTGACGAAGCGGGCGTCGTCCATCTGGGCGTCGTAGTACTGCAGGGCGCCGACCAGGGCGTCCTTCTTCAGGCAGGGGGCCACCCGCAGGGCGTTGCGCCGGGAGAGGTGGCGGTGGACCGGCAGTCCACGACCGTGGCCCGAGGAGAGGGACATCGCGTCGTACAGCGCGACGCCCGAGCCCGCGTAGAGCCGCTCCCAGCCCTTGTGCTGCAGGGGATAGAGGAAGGGGACGGGCTTCACCAGATGGGGCGCGAGCCGCTGAAGGAGCAGACCGCGCTCCTTCAGCGCCTCCCGCACCAGCGCGAAGTCCAGCATCTCCAGATAGCGCAGGCCGCCGTGGATCAGCTTGCTGGACCGGCTGGAGGTACCGGATGCCCAGTCACGGGCCTCCACGAGGCCGGTCGAGAGTCCTCTCGTGACCGCGTCGAGTGCCGTTCCGGCGCCGACCACCCCCGCGCCCATGACCAGTACGTCCAGTTCACGCTCGGCCATGTCGGCCAGCGCCTCGGCTCGCTCGGCCGGTCCCAGTGTCGCTGTCCTCACCGCTGCCTCCCGTCGTCCCCCTGCGTGATCGGGCTCACAGACTCGATTCTGTCCCGGCCCTCCGACTTCAGCCACCGCCTGTGGATAACACTCGGCGACCTTTGACCACGCAATGCGGCATATCGGTCATATTTACGCCTAGTCTGACATTGCACTCGCCCCGTTCTGTCCACCGGGCTTGCGCGTCTCGTCCCCTCCGGCTATTGGGAAGGACGGCCCACCCTCATGCCCGCTGATCTCGCCGTCATCGGCCTCGGCCACCTCGGACTCCCCCTCGCCCAGGCCGCGATCGCCGCCGGCGTCGACACCATCGGCTACGACACCGACGCCCGGCCCGTCGCCGAACTCGCCGCCGGGCGCCCGCCCGTCGACGGCTCGCTCACCGCGTCGGAGATCCGCCGGATGCTCTCGGGGGGCTTCCGGCCGACCACCAACCCGGCCGAACTCGGCCGGGTCCGTACGGCCGTCATCTGCGCCCCGACCACACTCGGCCCCGACCGGACCCTCGACCTCACGGCCGTCGTCGACGCCGCGCGCGCCCTCGCCGCGCGGCTGCGTCCCCACACGACCGTCCTGCTCGAATCCCCCGTCCACCCCGGCACCACCGAAGGTGTGCTGAGGGACGTCCTGGAGGAGGGCTCCGGGCTGCGCGCGGGCCGCGACTTCCACCTCGCGTACTCCCCCGGCCGGCTGGACCCCGGAGACCGCGCGCACGGCTTCGCCGGAACCCCCAAGGTCATCGGCGGCCTCACCTCGGCCTGCACGGAGTCCGCCGCCGCCTTCTACGGCCGGCTCACCGACAAGGTCGTCCGCGCGCGTGGGCCGCGAGAGGCCGAGACGGTCAAGCTCCTGGAGACCAACTTCCGGCACGTCAACATCGCGCTCGTCAACGAGATGGCGGTGCTCTGCCACGAACTCGGCGTCGACCTGTGGGACGTCATCCGCTGCGCCGAGACCAAGCCCTTCGGCTTCCAGGCCTTCCGACCCGGCCCCGGCGTCGGAGGCCACGGCGTCCCCGTCGAGCGCCTGGGCACCCACCGCCCGCTCCGGATGGTCGAGCTGGCCACCCAGGTCAACGAACGCATGCCGCAGTACGTCATCCAGCGCTGCGCGACGCTGCTCAACGAGCACGGCAAGTCGGCGCGCGGAGCCCGTGTCCTTCTGCTCGGCATCACGTACAGACCCGATCTCGCCGACCGGGAGGGCTCCCCCGCCGACGAGATCGCGCGCCGCCTGATGGACCTGGGAGCCGTCGTCAGCTACCACGACCCGCACGTCCCGGACTGGCGCGTCCGCGATGTGCCGGTCCCCCGCGCCGACTCGCTCTACGAGGCCGCCGCCCACGCCGACCTGACGATCCTTCTGCAGCACCACCGGACCTACGACCTCCAGGGCCTGGCGGTCAAGGCGCAACTCCTCCTCGACACCCGCGGCGCCACCCCGGCAGGCGCGGCCCACCGCCTCTGAAACCCCCGGGCGCGGTGTCGGAGCGGGCTGTTACTCTCCGGGCTCTTGATCGCACACCCGTGCGCCCGTGTCCCTGGGGGGATCAGCACCATGTCTCAGCCCGTTCCGCCGCCCGGCAACCCCTTCGCCGAAGGCGCCGCGCCCACCCCGTACCCGGCCGCCCCGCCGCCGGCGCCCGCACGCGACAACGTGGCCCTCGGCCTCGTCGCCGCCCTGGTCGCGGCTCTCGTCGGCGCGGGTCTCTACGGCGGCCTCGCCGGGGCCGTCGACCGGGAGATCGGCTACGCCGCCGTGGGCGTCGGCTTCCTCGTCGGCTTCGCCGCCGGCAAGGTCGGCGGCCGCAACCCTGCCCTGCCGGTGGCCGGCGCCGTACTGTCCCTCGGGGCCGTCTACGTCGGCCAGCTCCTGGCGATCGCCATCATCCTCGGCAAGGAGCTGAACGTGTCCGCGACGGACATGTTCTTCGAGCAGTTCGACCTCCTGACGGGGATCTGGAGCGAGAGCAAGGACTTCATGACGTTCCTGTTCTTCGCCCTGGCGGCGTTCGCCGCGTTCGCGGGTTCGAAGAAGGCGTCCCAGTAGGAGGCGTACGGAGAAGGGGCCTCGCACCACTCGGTGCGGGGCCCCTTCTCCGTACGGAACGGTCCTGCGTCAGCGCTTGTGCTGGGAGTCCGCGACCGTGACCTCGACGCGCTGGAACTCCTTGAGCTCGCTGTAGCCCGTCGTCGCCATCGCCCGGCGCAGCGCGCCGAAGAAGTTCATCGAGCCGTCCGGGATGTGCGACGGACCGGCGAGGATCTCCTCGGTGGTGCCGACGATGCCCAGGTCGACCAGCTTGCCACGCGGCACGTCCTCGTGGACGGCCTCCATGCCCCAGTGGTGGCCCTTGCCGGGCGCGTCCGAGGCGCGGGCCAGCGGGGAGCCGATCATGACCGAGTCCGCACCGCAGGCGATCGCCTTCGGCAGGTCGCCCGACCAGCCCACACCGCCGTCCGCGATCACGTGGACGTACCGGCCGCCGGACTCGTCCATGTAGTCACGGCGGGCCGCGGCCACGTCGGCGACCGCGGTCGCCATCGGGACCTGGATGCCGAGCACGTTGCGCGTGGTGTGCGCGGCGCCGCCGCCGAAGCCGACCAGGACACCCGCCGCGCCGGTGCGCATCAGGTGCAGGGCCGCGGTGTACGTGGCGCAGCCGCCGACGATGACCGGGACGTCGAGCTCGTAGATGAACTGCTTGAGGTTCAGCGGCTCGGCCGCGCCCGAGACGTGCTCGGCGGAGACCGTCGTGCCGCGGATGACGAAGATGTCCACGCCGGCGTCGACGACGGCCTTGGAGAACTGCGCGGTGCGCTGCGGGGAGAGCGCGGCGGCGGTGACGACGCCCGAGTCGCGCACCTCCTTGATGCGCTGCCCGATCAGCTCCTCCTTGATCGGGGCCGCGTAGATCTCCTGCAGACGGCGGGTCGCGGTGGACTCGTCCATCTCCGCGATCTCGTCGAGCAGCGGCTGCGGGTCCTGGTACCGGGTCCACAGGCCCTCGAGGTTCAGCACGCCCAGGCCGCCCAGCTCGCCGATGCGGATGGCGGTCTGCGGCGAGACGACCGAGTCCATGGGGGCGGCCAGGAAGGGGAGCTCGAAGCGGTAGGCGTCGATCTGCCAGGCGATCGAGACCTCCTTCGGGTCCCGGGTGCGCCGGCTCGGGACGACGGCGATGTCGTCGAACGCGTACGCCCTGCGGCCGCGCTTGCCGCGCCCGATCTCGATCTCAGTCACGATGTGTGGCCTTTCCCTCTACGTCTGCGCCTACCAGTATCCCCGACACACACGCGTGGGGGGGGGGGGGGGAAACACCCAAGAAAAACCCCCCACCTCCCCGCGTTTCTTTCCTCTTTTTTTTCTCTTCTCTCCTATTTCCCTTGTTTCTCTTTGGTTGGGCTC
>NZ_JBHUYJ010000005.1:116996-158207 GCF_042668715.1 Streptomyces sp. NPDC057271 | reverse complement strand
TTGCGGAGGTGTTGACCGCCCCAGGTATAGACCTAGGGAACGGTGTGGTGCTTTCCCCTTTGCTTCGGCCCCGACAAGCCCCCCAAAAAAAAAGTGGGGGGGGGTTCCCGGCCACAGGCAAAACCCCCCCCACGCGTCGCGCTGCGTTACTTCCTGCTGTAGTTCGGCGCCTCGACGGTCATCTGGATGTCGTGCGGGTGGCTCTCCTTGAGGCCCGCGGAGGTGATCCGGACGAACCGGCCCTTGGACTCCATCTCGGCGACGGTGGCCGCACCCACATAGCCCATCGTCTGGCGGAGGCCGCCGACGAGCTGGTGCAGGACGTTGGAGAGCGGGCCGCGGTACGGGACCTGGCCCTCGACGCCCTCGGGCACGAGCTTGTCGTCGGAGGCGACCTCGGCCTGGAAGTAGCGGTCCTTCGAGTACGACCGGCCCTGGCCGCGGGACTGCATGGCACCGAGCGAGCCCATGCCGCGGTACGACTTGAACTGCTTGCCGTTGATGAAGAGCAGCTCGCCGGGCGACTCCTCACAGCCCGCGAGGAGGCTGCCGAGCATCACGGTGTCGGCGCCGGCGGCCAGTGCCTTGCCGATGTCGCCGGAGTACTGCAGACCGCCGTCGCCGATCAGCGGGACACCGGCGGGACGGGCCGCGAGAGAGGCCTCGTAGATGGCGGTGACCTGCGGGACGCCGATACCGGCGACCACGCGGGTGGTGCAGATGGAGCCGGGGCCGACACCGACCTTGATGCCGTCGACACCGGCGTCGATCAGCGCCTGCGCGCCGTCGCGCGTGGCGACGTTTCCGCCGATCACGTCGACGTTCACGCTCGACTTGATCTTCGCCATCCAGCTCAGGGCGTTGCTGTTGTGGCCGTGCGAGGTGTCGACGACCAGGAAGTCCACGCCGGCGGCGGCGAGCGCCTGGGCGCGCTCCAGCGCCTCGGGGCTGGCGCCCACGGCGGCACCGACGAGCAGGCGGCCCTCGGCGTCCTTGGCGGCGTTCGGGTACTTCTCCGCCTTGACGAAGTCCTTGACGGTGATGAGGCCCTTGAGCACGCCCCCGTCGTCGACCAGCGGCAGCTTCTCGATCTTGTGGCGGCGCAGCAGCTCCATGGCGTCGACGCCGGAGATGCCGACCTTGCCGGTGACCAGCGGCATCGGGGTCATGACCTCGCGGACCTGGCGGCTGCGGTCGCTCTCGAAGGCCATGTCGCGGTTGGTCACGATGCCGAGCAGCTTGCCGTCGGGGTTGGTGACCGGGACGCCGCTGATGCGGAACTTGGCGCACAGCGCGTCCGCCTCGGCGAGCGTCGCCTCCGGGTGCACGGTGATGGGGTCCGTGACCATGCCGGACTCGGAGCGCTTGACGAGGTCGACCTGGTTGACCTGGTCCTCGACGGACAGGTTCCGGTGGAGCACGCCGACGCCGCCCAGACGGGCCATCGCGATCGCCATGCGGGACTCGGTCACCTTGTCCATCGCCGCGGAGAGCAGCGGGATGTTGACCCGGACGTTGCGCGAGATGCGGGACGAGGTGTCGACCGCGTTGGGGAGCACCTCGGATGCTCCCGGCAGCAGCAGTACGTCGTCGTAGGTCAGCCCGAGTGTCGCGAATTTACCGGGCACTCCGTCGACGTTTGCAGTCATGACACCTTCCCCAATGGCCTTGATCGGTGCGGATGTCCATGCTAACGGGCCTCGACGGTGTCTCATTCCACGATCAAGATCAGAGAGCAGCTTTGGACGTTCGTACGTATACGTGAGGGCCACCGGCCCTCATCGACCCTTACTGCTCGGCCAGTGCCCGCAGACGGCTGAGCGCGCGGTGCTGCGCCACCCGTACCGCCCCCGGGGACATCCCGAGCATCTGCCCCGTCTCCTCGGCCGTGAGGCCGACCGCCACGCGCAGGACCAGCAGCTCGCGCTGGTTCTCCGGAAGGTTGGCGAGCAGCTTCTTGGCCCATTCGGCATCGTCGCTGAGCAGCGCGCGCTCCTCGGGGCCCAGGGAGTCGTCGGGCCGTTCGGGCATCTCGTCGGAGGGGACGGCCGTCGATCCCGGGTGCCGCATCGCGGCCCGCTGCAGGTCCGCGACCTTGTGTCCGGCGATGGCGAAGACGAAGGCCTCGAAGGGCCTGCCCGTGTCCCGGTAGCGCGGCAGCGCCATCAGGACGGCGACGCAGACCTCCTGCGCGAGGTCCTCGACGAAGTGGCGAGCGTCACCGGGCAGCCGGTTCAGCCGCGTACGGCAGTAGCGCAGCGCCAGCGGATGCACGCGCGCCAGAAGGTCGTGCGTGGCCTGCTCGTCCCCCTCGACGGCGCGATGGACGAGCGCACCGATCTCCCCTGGCCCTACGGGCATGGGGGATCCCATGGTCTCGTCGTCGCGCATCGCTCCATGGTGCCTTGCCGCCTCGGCGTCCGCGGCACCGCGTCCGTTGTTGTGCACCGAAGCGTTATGAGCAGGTGCGCCGGAACTCATCTCCTGCGCCCTCCCCTTCCGCTCGATCGACTCGTCCCCGAGGAACTCCACATCTCAAGGATGCGGCATCCCGCGCGGAAGTGACACAAGCCGCGGCGACCGAGGCCCGCCGACCTCCGTGACGGGACCCCGGGCCAGGGCCCCGTCCGCGCCCTGGCGGACGGGGAAACGGCAGGTCGTCACCGCCCAGGGCGTGCTGCGAGCGTCCCGCCCGGCGACGCCCGGCGCGCGCGGTCGCTGCGTTGTCGGGGCCGCCCGAGTACACCCGGCGCACGCGGTCGCTGCGTTGTCGGGTCGTCCGAGTACACCCGGCGCACGCGGTCGCTGCGTTGTCGGGTCGTCCGAGTACACCCGGCACGAGGACGACCCTCCGCCTTGCGATCGCACGCTTCCCCGAGCTCTCGGCTGCGCGCGAGCAGGGGGACCGCCGTGATCCGCGGGGCCCGCCCTTCGGGCGGACGGCGCCGCGTTCGCAACGCGCCCTAGCGGACCAGGCCCCACCGGAAGCCGAGGGCGACGGCGTGCGCCCGGTCCGATGCGCCCAGCTTCTTGAAGAGCCGCCGGGCGTGCGTCTTCACCGTGTCCTCGGAGAGGAAGAGCTCGCGTCCGATCTCCGCGTTGGACCGGCCGTGGCTCATGCCTTCGAGCACCTGGATCTCACGTGCGGTGAGCGTCGGCGCCGCGCCCATCTCGGCCGACCGCAGACGGCGCGGGGCGAGCCGCCAGGTCGGGTCGGCGAGGGCCTGGGTGACCGTGGCCCGCAGCTCGGCGCGCGAGGCGTCCTTGTGCAGATAGCCACGGGCGCCCGCGGCGACCGCGAGCGCGACACCGTCCAGGTCCTCCGCGACGGTGAGCATGATGATGCGGGCGCCGGGGTCGGCGGACAGCAGCCGGCGGACGGTCTCCACACCACCCAGACCGGGCATGCGTACGTCCATCAGGATCAGGTCCGAGCGGTCCGCGCCCCAGCGGCGGAGGACTTCCTCGCCGTTGGCCGCGGTGGTCACGCGCTCCACGCCGGGCACGGTCGCGACCGCGCGGCGAAGAGCCTCTCGGGCAAGCGGGGAGTCGTCGCAGACGAGGACGGATGTCATGGCCGCCCTCCGCAGCTGATGCGCGTCACCTAGAGCCTCCAGGGCTGGTACGTATCGTCACCTGTGCGGTTGACGCTCTCGGACACCTGCCCGAGCGCTTGTTCCTTCAACCGCCTCCGCACTCTCAACGACGGTCACTCGAAAGAGTTACGGGTCGGACGGCCGCCTTCGGCACTCTACGTGAGGGAGCGCGCACGGAAGAGAGCGCCGCAGGTCATCCGCCCTTCACTGGAAGCTATGCCCCATTTAGCGAGTTTTCTTCCCTTTCTGTGGTGTCTGTGGCTAGATTCGCAATGAGTCATATTTACATCTACTTAGACAGTAGTTGTACGGTCGGGTCGAACCCGCAGGAGCGGGTACGCGAGACCCACGGGGGAGTGAAGGGCCCCCGGCACATCAGCCATCCACCCGCCCACCAATCCGTTCGACACGGTTTCAAGGGGACAAGCGCAATGGCAGATTTCTCCCGCCTTCCGGGACCCAACGCCGATCTTTGGGACTGGCAGCTGCTCGCGGCCTGCCGCGGAGTCGACAGTTCCCTGTTCTTCCACCCCGAGGGAGAGCGTGGCGCGGCACGGAGTGCGCGTGAGAACTCGGCGAAAGAGGTCTGCATGCGGTGCCCGGTACGCGCGGAATGCGCGGCACACGCACTCGCCGTACGCGAGCCCTACGGCGTATGGGGCGGCCTCACCGAGGACGAACGCGAAGAGCTCATGGGACGGGCCCGCAATCGCCTGATCACGGCTTCGGCCACGGCGTCGGGTTCGGCAGGCGTAGGGCGCGCCTGAACTTCTGATCGCCCGAAGGTATGAAGGAACGTTTCTGCTGCTCCGGACGGGCCGGGG
Organism: Streptomyces sp. NPDC057271; assembly: GCF_042668715.1. Lineage (NCBI taxonomy): Bacteria > Bacillati > Actinomycetota > Actinomycetes > Kitasatosporales > Streptomycetaceae > Streptomyces > Streptomyces sp. NPDC057271. The sequence continues at coordinate 153,787 of NZ_JBHUYJ010000005.1, read as the reverse complement.
TCGCGCCTCTCCCGGCCCCACGGGGCCGCGGCGCACGCGGCCCGGGGCCCCTGTGGGGGCGGCGGCGGACCGTCAGCGTCCGGCCGCCCGGGTCAGTTCGTCGAGGGTCGCCGCGACCGCCGGGACCTTGGCCAGGTCGGGCAGCGTGAGGGCGACGATCTCGCGTTCCACGGCCGGCTCCACGACCACGGTCCGCGCCCCCTTGGGACGTACGGACTCGATGGCGAGCTGAGGCAGGACCGCGACGCCCAGGCCGGCGCCGACGAGCCCGACCACGGCCGGGTAGTCGTCGGTGGCGAAGTCGATGCGCGGGGTGAACCCGGCCTTCTCGCACACCTCCACGAGCTGGCGCCGGCAGCGCGGGCAGCCCGCGATCCAGGACTCCTCGGCCAGCTCGGCGATGCCCACCGCGTCCGCGTCGGCCAGGCGGTGCCCGTCGGGCACGAGGCCCACCAGGCGGTCGGCGAGCAGCGGCCGGACGATCAGGTCGTCCCACTCCGCCGGACCCGCTCCGTAGCGGAAGGCCAGGGCCACGTCGCAGTCGCCGTCGCGCAGCATCTCCACCGAGCGCGGCGGTTCGGCCTCCACGAGCGAGACCCGCGTGCCCGGGTGCGCCGCGCGCAGAGCGGCGAGGGCGGTCGGGACCAGCGTGGAGCTGCCGCTGGGGAAGGAGACCAGCCGGACGCGTCCGGCGCGCAGCCCGGCGATCGCGGCCACCTCCTCCTCGGCGGCGGTGAGCCCCGCGAGGATGCCCGAGGCATGCCGGACCAGGGCCTCGCCCGCCTGCGTGAGCCGCATCTCGCGGCCGGTCCTGATGAGCAGGGGCGTACCTGCGGAGCTCTCCAGCGCCTTCATCTGCTGGCTCACCGCGGGCTGGGTGCAGCCGAGTCGGCGTGCGGCGGCGGAGAAGGAGCCGGTCGCGGCGACGGCGCGCAGGACGCGGAGATGACGGGCCTCGATCATGGTTCGAGCATAAGCGATGCTTGGAATTCAAGGCGAATACCCCTTGGAGGCTTTGGGCCCGAGAGGACTTATGGTGCCTTTATGAAGGTTCTGAGCGTGAATGTCGGGCGGGCCATGGCCGTGGAGTACACGGACACCGCGTCCGGGATGACCGGCATCGACAAGCGTCCGGTGAAGGGTCCGGTACGGGTCGAGGCGCCGGGCCCGCGCGGTGTCGGGGCGAGCGGGCTCGCCGGGGACAGCGTGTGCGACCTCCGCTTCCACGGCGGGGACGACCGCGCCGTGTCCGCCTTCGCCCGCGAGGACATGGACGTCTGGGAGCGCGAGCTGGGCCGGCCGCTGGCCGACGGCTCCTTCGGGGAGAACCTCACCACACTCGGGCTCGACGTGAACGGGGCCCTCATCGGCGAGCGTTGGCGGGTCGGCCCCGAGGTGGTTCTCGAAGTGACCGGCGGCCGCATCCCCTGCCGTACCTTCGCGGGCTTCATCGGGGAGAAGGGGTGGGTCCGGCGCTTCATGGGGTCGACCGCGGGCCCCGGCGCCCTGCTGCGCGTGATCGAGCCGGGCTCGTTCACGGTCGGCGACCCGCTCGAGGTCGTCCACCGTCCCGACCACGACATCACCGTCTCGCTGCTGCACCGGGCCGTGACGACCGAGCGCTCGCTACTGCCGCGCACCCTGGTCGCCGCCGCGTGGATGGACGCCGAACTGCTCGAACTGGCCCGTACCCACACGGAGAAGTACGGCACCGGCTCCTGAGCGCGGGGGTCCCGGCGCGGGGCACTAACGTGCCGCCCATGACGACTGCACTGATTACAGGCGCGACGGCGGGTATCGGGGCCGCCTTCGCGCGGAGGCTGGCGGCGGACGGACACGACATCGTGCTCGTGGCCCGCGATGTGAAGCGGCTGCGGGAGCAGGCGACCGAACTGCACGACCGGCACGGCATCGAGGCCGAGGTCCTCGCGGCGGATCTGTCCGAGGAGAAGGGGATCGCGGCCGTGGAGGCCCGGCTCTCCGACCCGAAGCAGCCGGTGGACCTGCTGGTGAACAACGCGGGCTTCGGCAACAAGGGCCGGTTCCTGGAAGTCTCCATGGCCGACGAGTTGAAGATGCTGACGGTGCACTGCGAGGCGGTGCTCCGGCTGACGTCGGCCGCGGCGGAGTCCATGCGCGCCCGCGGCCGGGGCGGGGTCGTCAACGTGGCCTCGGTGGCGGCGTTCGTCCCGCGGGGCACGTACGGGGCGTCGAAGGCGTGGGTCGTGCAGTTCACGCAGGGCGCGGCACGCGACCTGGCGGACAGCGGCGTACGGCTCATGGCGCTCTGCCCGGGCTTCGTTCGGACGGAGTTCCACGAGCGGGCCGGGATGGGGACGGAGAACATCCCGGGCTGGATGTGGCTCGACGCGGACAAGCTGGTGGCCACCGCGCTGCACGATCTGTCGCGCGGGAAGACGGTCTCCATCCCCGATCCCCGCTACAAGGCGCTGATGGGTGTGGTGAAGCTGACGCCGCGTGGTCTGCTCGGCGGGGTCTCCTCCAGGGCCGGCCGCAGCTACGGCCCCAGATAGCGGAATGGGGCGCTCCATGGTCCCGCCGCGTCCGGCCCTCAGGCTCCGATTACCTCGCTCGCGTCCAGTCGGACTCCCGTCACGGTGCCGTCCCGCCAGGTCACGTGGATCGTGCGGCCGGTGACCCGGACGGTGGCGAGGGTCGTGACGGGGTCCGGGTCCGGTTCGGCGGCCAGGGGCCCCGGGCCGCCCCGGACCTAGACTGGAAGGGTCCCACCCGGTCCGGGAGGTGCCATGACATTCGTACAGATAATCGATTGCAAGACCAGTCGGTTCGAGGATCTGAACCGGCTCATGGACAAGTGGGTCGAGCAGACCCAGGGCAAGCGGACGGCCAGCCACAGCGTCATCGGCAAGGACCGATCCGACTCGGAGCATCTCGTGGAGATCGTGGAGTTCCCCTCCTACGAGGTGGCGATGACCAACTCGCAGCTCCCCGAGACGGACCGCATCTTCCGGGAGATGGTCGCGCTCTGTGACGAGATGCCGACCTTCACCGACCTGGACATCGTGCGGGACATCCAGCTGTACAAGGGCAACGCCCAGCGGTTCTTCGAGCTCATCGCCGCCGAGGGCGAGCTTCCGCCGCTCGACGAGGTCCTCGCCGAGGGCTATCACGACCACGACCCGACCAACGAGCAGGACACCATGGGCATGGACGCGATCCGGCGCCAGGTGGAGATGTGGCGGGGCGGGTTCGACTTCGACTTCACCGTGAACGACCAGATCGCCGAGGGCGACCGGGTGTGCACGCGGTGGACCTGGGTCGCGACGCACAAGGGCGACTTCATGGGCCTCATGCCCACCGCACCCCGCACGAAGGTCTCGATGACCGGCACGACGATCCACCAGTTCAGGAAGGACGGCAAGATCGCGGAGGGCTGGTGGCAGTACGACCTGCTCGGCCTCATGGAGCAGCTCGGCGCCGTGGACGCGTCGGAGACGTAGAGGCGGCGGATCCCCTGGCGGTTCGGGCGGCAGGCCCGGAGAACACCGAGGTCCGGCGCCCCCTTCTCGGGGACACCGGACCTCGGTGATCGGTTGGGCGCGCGTCAGTGCGAGTGGCCGTGACCGTGGCCGTGGCCCGCGTCCGCCGACTCCTCTTCCTTCTTCTCCACCACGAGGGTCTCGGTGGTGAGGAGGAGGGAGGCGATCGAGGCGGCGTTCTCCAGCGCGGAGCGCGTCACCTTCACCGGGTCGATGACGCCGGCCTTGACCAGGTCTCCGTACTCACCGGTCGCGGCGTTGAAGCCGTTGCCCTTGTCCAGCTCCGCCACCTTCGAGGTGATGACGTAGCCCTCGAGGCCGGCGTTCTCGGCGATCCAGCGCAGCGGCTCGACGGCGGCGCGGCGGACGACCGCGACACCCGTGGCCTCGTCGCCGGTCTTGCCGAGGTTGCCCTCCAGGACCTTGACCGCGTGGACCAGAGCGGAGCCACCACCGGAGACGATGCCCTCCTCGACCGCGGCGCGGGTCGCGGAGATGGCGTCCTCCAGACGGTGCTTCTTCTCCTTCAGCTCCACCTCGGTGGCGGCGCCGACCTTGATCACGCACACGCCGCCGGCCAGCTTCGCGAGGCGCTCCTGGAGCTTCTCGCGGTCCCAGTCGGAGTCGGTGGACTCGATCTCGGCCTTGATCTGGTTGACGCGGCCCGCGACGTCCTCGGAGTTGCCGCCACCGTCGACGATGGTGGTGTCGTCCTTGGTGATGGTCACGCGGCGGGCGGTGCCCAGCACGTCCAGACCGGCCTGGTCGAGCTTGAGGCCGACCTCCTCGGCGATGACGGTGGCACCGGTGAGGGTGGCCATGTCGCCGAGCATCGCCTTGCGGCGGTCGCCGAAGCCCGGGGCCTTGACGGCCACGGCGTTGAAGGTGCCACGGATCTTGTTGACGACCAGGGTCGACAGGGCCTCGCCCTCGACGTCCTCGGCGATGATCAGCAGCGGCTTGGAGGAGCCGGCCTGGATGACCTTCTCGAGGAGCGGCAGGAGGTCCTGGATCGAGGAGATCTTGCCCTGGTGGATCAGGATGTACGGGTCGTCGAGGACGGCCTCCATACGCTCCTGGTCGGTCACCATGTACGGGGACAGGTAGCCCTTGTCGAAGGCCATGCCCTCGGTGAAGTCGAGCTCCAGGCCGAAGGTGTTGGACTCCTCGACGGTGATGACACCGTCCTTGCCGACCTTGTCCATCGCCTCGGCGATGAGCTCGCCGACCTGCTGGTCCTGCGCGGAGAGCGCGGCCACGGCGGCGATGTCCGACTTGTCCTCGATCGGACGGGCGGTCGCGAGCAGCTCGTCGGAGACGGCCTTGACCGCGGCGTCGATGCCCTTCTTCAGGGCGGCCGGGGAGGCACCGGCGGCGACGTTCCTCAGGCCCTCGCGGACCAGAGCCTGGGCGAGCACGGTGGCGGTGGTGGTGCCGTCACCCGCGATGTCGTTGGTCTTGGTCGCCACCTCCTTCACCAGCTGGGCGCCGAGGTTCTCGTACGGGTCCTCGATCTCGACCTCACGGGCGATCGTGACACCGTCGTTGGTGATGGTGGGAGCGCCGAACTTCTTGTCGATGACGACGTTGCGACCCTTCGGGCCGATCGTCACCTTCACGGTGTCGGCAAGCTTGTTGACGCCGCGCTCAAGGGCGCGACGGGCGTCCTCGTCGAACTTCAGGATCTTCGCCATGGGAGCGATTCAGCCCTCTCGGATGTCGAAAAACTGGTGAAACCGAACTGCGCCCCGGACGCCCGGTGCGGGGTCAGGGGCGCAGCTCAAAGCATGTGCTTCAGGTACTTCGGTGAATTACTTCTCGATGATCGCGAGCACGTCGCGAGCCGAGAGGACGAGGAACTCCTCGCCGTTGTACTTCACCTCGGTGCCGCCGTACTTGCTGTACAGCACGACATCGCCGACCTTGACGTCGAGCGGCAGGCGCTCGCCGTTCTCGAAGCGGCCCGGACCCACGGCGAGGACAGCACCCTCCTGGGGCTTCTCCTTCGCGGTGTCCGGGATGACCAGGCCAGAGGCGGTGGTCTGCTCGGCGTCGAGCGGCTGGACCACAATGCGGTCCTCGAGCGGCTTGATGGCAACCTTGGAGCTGGTGGTCGTCACGATCCGACCTCCCCCTTCGGAGATCTCACGGGGCTAACTGTCTGGGGTGGCGACCAGGTGGATCCGTCGTCGCGGGTGCCGGACCTGCCCGTCGCTGTGTTGGCACTCTCCAGTGGTGAGTGCCAGAGCCGAGACTATGACTGCGATTAGCACTCGGTCAAGCGGAGTGCCAATTCAGTGCCGCGTGGCGATTCGGTCCCGGTACGGGCAACGGCGCGACGGAGCCGAAGGTTCCGTACAAGGGTGCGAGCGTGACGACCCCCCGGCCCTCGGTGCGCACCGGTGCCGCCACCCTGACCGGACCGCTCTTCCTGGTCCGCGAGGGCGTACTCGCCCTGGCCGCCCTCACCTTCCTCGCGATGCGGAAGTGGTGACCCACGCGCATCCCGCGCACCCGACCGGAACGCCCTCACCCCCGGTCGGCCTCACCGGCCCTTGACGGCGCCGCGCCGTCGTCCGGGCGGGAGAGCGTGTGCAAGACGCCGGCCGCCGTCCTCGAGAGCGCCCCGCTGCCCGCCCCCGCCTCCCCGACCCGTGCGGCCGCCTTACGGCCCAGCCGCTCGATCGGGTCCACGGACGAGGCGCTCCCCGTCACCCCCGCGAGCGCGCCGGCCAGCACCAGGACCGCCGCCACCCGGCGCGCGCGTCTCACACGTAGTCCTCGAGCTTCGCGACCGCGTACCCCTTGGCCGTGATCGTCTTCATCACGCGGCGGACCATGTCGGCCATCGAGCCCTTCCAGTCTCCCTTGCCGCGGAAGTGCGTGAGCACGATGTCACCGGGGTGCAGGTCCCGGTCCCACTCGCGCCACTCCATCCGGTCCGGGAAGGCCTCCGCGGCCCAGAGCGGGACCGCCTTCACACCACACGTCTTCGCCGCGCGCAGCGTGTCCTCGTTGTAGTTGCCGTACGGCGGGCGGAAGAGCGGGGGCCGCTTGCCGTACCGCTTCTCGATGACGTCCTGCATGCCGCAGATCTCCCGCTTCTGCGCCGCGTACGAAAGGCCGGGCAGATAGCGGTGGTTGAGGGTGTGGTTGTGCAGGGAGACCCCGGAGTCCCGCATCTTCTCGAAGTACCCGTAGTCGTCCTTGACGACGTAGTCGCTGAGGAAGGCGCTGTAGGGGATCTGCAGCTCGCTCATCATCCGCAGCAGCTCGGGGTCCTTCTCCGCACCGTCGTCGATCGTCAGGAAGACGACCTTCTGCTTGGTCGGCACGGTGGTGAAGACCGGCGGCAGGCCCTCGCCGTCGGTCTCGAAGCCCTTGCGCGTGGTGATCTTCGGCTTCACCACGGGCGGGGCCGGAGCCTCCAGGGGCGGGCGTTCGAGCCCCCACTTCTTGGCGGCGAGCACCCGCGCGGCGCGGCGCTCGCGGACCTTCTCGACGTACGAGTCGAGTGCGGCGGCCGCACCCTGGCCCTGCTGCTGGCCGGCGGCGGGAGGCGCGGGCGCCTTGCGTCCGCTCTCGGCGCCCCCTTCCTCGCCGGAGGGGCCCGCACAGGCGGATCCGAGCGCGGCGACGACAAGCGCCGCAGCCACCGAACGACGGAGGAACAGCGCCCGCTTAGTGCGCATCTGTTCTTTTTGTCTTACTAGCTGCATGGCGCCGCATCCTGTCAGCGCCGAGACCCCCAGGGCCGCCGACACCGCCGCCCGGCGCCCACCATCCCCCGGCTGGCCCACAATGGGACGGGTGACCGACCTCGCCGCCTTCACCGCCCTGCTCTCCCCCGAGGGCCAGACGCTGCTCGACGCCCTGCGCGACTACGACCCGGCCCGGGAACTCGCCGTCGCCTCCCGGCTGCGCCGTGAGCACCCCGCCGAGCTGGTCTCGGCGGCGCTCGGACAGGCCCGGCTGCGTCAGCGCGCGGTGGCGAAGTTCGGCGCCGAGGACGCGTACCGGATGTACTTCACCCCCAACGGCGTCGAGCAGTCGACGCGGGCGACGGTGGGGGCGTACCGCGCGGAGCGGCTCCGCGGGCTCGGGGTGCGCCGCGTGGCGGATCTGTGCGGCGGGATCGGCGGGGACGCCCTCGCGTTCGCCCGGGCCGGGATCGCGGTCCTGGCCGTGGACCGCGACCCGCTGACGGCCGAGGTCGCCCGCGCCAACGCCGACGCGCTCGGGCTCGCCGACCTGATCGAGGTGCGGTGCGCGGACGTGACCGAGATCGACACAAGCCCGTACGACGCCGTCTTCGTGGACCCCGCCCGCCGAGGCGGGCGGGGCAGGATCTTCGACCCCGAGGCGTACTCGCCACCGCTCTCCTGGGCCGTCGAGGCCGCCCGTACGGCCCGGCACGCGGCGCTGAAGATCGCCCCCGGCATCCCGCACGAGGCGGTGCCGGAGGAGGCCGAGGCCGAGTGGATCTCCGACGGCGGAGACGTGAAGGAGGCCGTGCTGTGGTTCGGCACTTCTCCCGGCACCCGCCGCGCCACCCTCCTCCCCTCCGGCGCGAGCCTGACCGGCCGCAGCCTGCCCGATCCGGCGGTCCGCCCGATGGGCCGCTACCTCTACGAGCCGGACGGCGCGGTCATCCGCGCGCATCTGGTCGCCGAGGTGGCCGAGGAGCTCGGCGGGGGCCTGATCGACGAGACGATCGCGTACGTCACGGCGGACGCCCTCACGCCCACCCCGTACGCCACGGCGTACGAGATCACCGACGAACTGCCCTTCAACCTCAAGAAGCTGAAGGCGCTGCTGAGGGAGCGGGAGGTCGGCACGCTGACGGTGAAGAAGCGCGGTTCGGCGGTCGAACCCGAGGAGATCCGCCGCCGGGTCAAGCCGAAGGGCCCGAACGCCGCCACCGTCGTCCTGACCCGGGTCGCGGGAGCCCCGACGATGCTGATCGGCCACCCGGCGACGTAACGGCACGGGCGGTACGACCGACCTCCGCACGACCGCCGTACGGCCCCTGGCTACGCCGCGAGCCGTACCGCCAGCCGGTAGTGCCCGATCGCCTTCACGACGCCGGTCAGGCCGCTGCCCCAGAGCCCGAGCCCCGCGCCCACGAAGTACACGACCGCGCCGTAGCCGCCGCTCCCCGGGCCGGTCGCCTCCGCGGGCACGGCCAGCGAGATCCACAGGCCGAGGGCGCACAGCGCGAGGGACACCAGCAGCCAGACCACGCTCAGCACGGGCTCCCGCAGCCGCGCGTCGGCCGCGCGGTCGCCGTCCAGGGCCGCCCACAGCACCAGCCGTTCACGCGCCTGCCGGTCACGGCGGACGCCCCGGGCGAGGAAGAAGACGGCGGGGACCACGGCACCGAGCCCGAGCGCCACGAAGAAGCAGGCGAACAGGCCCGAGAACGGGTCGAGGGACTCGTCCAGCATGATGAACCCGGCGCCGCAGATCCCCCAGCCGAGCTGGAGGGCCGCCACCCACAGCAGAAAGACCGACAGCCGCGCTCCGCCCAGCAGATGGCGGTTGAGCTCGGTCATCGCCCGTGCCCGGTCGGCCAGTCGGGCCGCACGGTCGGGCCAGCTCCGTATCTCGGCGGGCGGCGGAGGCGGAGGCAGGGGTGCGCGTGGGGACATGCGGCCGAGACTACCGAGCGCCCGACGCGCCCGACGCGCCCGGACCGTCCGCCCGTTCCGCCCATTCCCGCAGCAGCTCCCGCTCCCGCCGTTCCGCCCGTTCCGCCCGCTCCCGCAGCAGCTCCCGCTCCCGCTCGTTGCGGGTCAGCGAGGCCGCCCGCTCGAACTCCGCACGGGCCTCGTCCGACCGCCCGAGCCGTTCCAGCAGGTCTCCACGGACGCTCGGCAGCAAGTGGTACCCCGCCAGGGTGCGTTCCTCCGCCAGCTCGTCGACGAGGGCGAGGCCGGCCTCCGGGCCCTCGGCCATCGAGACGGCGACCGCGCGGTTCAACTCGACGACCGGCGAGGGGGCGACGGCCGCGAGGCGTTCGTACAGCGCGGCGATCGTCCGCCAGTCCGTCTCCTCGTAAGCCGGCGCCTTCGCGTGGCAGGCGGCGATCATGGCCTGAAGGGCGTACGGACCGTACGCACCGCTCTCGCCGGCCCGCCCGAGCGCCTCGAAACCGCGCAGGATCAGCCGCCGGTCCCAGCGGCTCCGGTTCTGGTCGGCGAGGAGGACCGGCCGTCCGTCCGAACCGGTCCTGGCCGCGGTCCGCGAGGCCTGGATCTCCAACAGGGCCGCCAGACCGTGGACTTCGCCCTCCTTCGGCATCAGTCCCGCGAGCACCCTGGCCAGCCGCAACGCGTCCTCGCACAGCGCCGGCCGCAGCAGGTCGTCGCCGGCGGTCGCCGCGTACCCCTCGTTGAAGACGAGGTAGATGACGTCCAGGACGGAGCCGAGCCGGGCGGCCCGCTCCTCCCCGTACGGCACCTCGAACTCCACGCCCGCCGTCGCCAGCGTCCGTTTCGCCCGCACGATCCGCTGCGCGACCGTCGCCTCCGGTACGAGGAAGGCGCGGGCGATCTCGTCCGTGCGCAGCCCGCCGACCAGCCGCAGGGTCAGCGCGATCCGGGCCTCGGCGGAGAGCACCGGGTGGCAGGCGGTGAAGATCAGCCGCAGCAGGTCGTCGTCGATGTCGCCGGGCCCGGACGGCTCGGGGTCGTGCGACTCCTCGGTCAGCTCCCGCCCGACCTCGGCCAGCTTGCGCGCGTACGTCTCCCGGCGCCGTACGAGGTCGACGGCGCGGTTCTTGGCCGCGGCAGTCAGCCAGGCCGCGGGCCGGTCGGGGACGCCCGTTCGCGGCCACTGCTCCAGGGCGGCCACGAAGGCGTCCTGGGCGATCTCCTCGGCGATGCCGACGTCACGGACGATCCGCGCGACGGACGCGATGATCCGTGGCGACTCCATCCGGAAGACGGTCTCGACGGCGCCGGGGGCGGGTGCGGTCATGGGTCCACCATGGCATCACCCGCCCCGGCCACGTCACATCTCCTCGATCTCGCGCACCTCACACGTCACCTTCCACTGCGGCGGGTGGATCTCCAGGAACCGCTTCGACCACTCGACCGCCTCGTCGATGTCCCGGCACTGGCTGATCGAGTAACCCCCGACGACCTCCTTGGTCTCGGTGAACGGGCCGTCGGTGTAGGAGATCTTCCCGCCGTCCCACACGACGCGCCTGCCCTCCTTGGTCGGCTTGAGCCCGGCCGTCTCCAGCATCACCCCGGCCTTGGTGATCTCCTCGAAGAGCGCGCCCATGCGCTCCTCGAAGCCGGGGTCGGCGTCCTCCATGGCGAAGGAGCCCTCTTCGATGCGGACCATCGTCAGGTAGCGCGGCATGGTCGTTCTCCTTGCGTGGCGGCGGGGCTGTTCCCCGCCTTTCACTCATACGTCGAACGGGCTCGCCCCGCATCGACACGCGGTGCGGAAAACCTTCACACGTAGTCCTCCAGGCGGGCGACCGTGAAGCCCTGCTCCTGGATGTGGCGGAGCATGTTGGCCGTCATGCGCGTCATCGACGTGCCCTTGAGCTCGGCCGGGCCGCGGAAGTGGGCCAGGATGATGTCGCCCGGGTGCAGCTTCCCGTCGGCGCGCTGGTACTGCATGTTCTTGATCTGCATCGACTCGCGCCACAGCACGATCGCGTCGACACCGCACTCGCCCGCGGCCGCGCGGGTGTCCTCGTTCCAGTTGCCGTACGGCGGGCGGAAGAGCCGCGGCTTCGCGCCGTACTCCTTCGCCAGCTTCGTCTGCTGGCCGCATATCTCCCGGCTCTGGGCGGCCCGGCCGAGGGTGCGCAGGTCGGGGTGGGTCAGGGTGTGGTTGGCCACGCCGTTGCCGAGGTCGCCCAGGCGGGCGAAGTACGCGTAGTCGGCGCGTATGGCCGAGTCGGTGAGGAACATCGTCACCGGGACCTCGAGCTCCTCCATCATCGTCACGAACTCGGGGTCCTTCTCGGCCCCGTCGTCGATCGTGATGAAGACGATCCTGTCCTTCGTCGGTATCTCGCTGATGACGGGGACGGGACCGCCCGGGCTCCGCCTGACCGGCTTGACCCGGGGCGGCGCGGGCGGGGCGGCGAAGGGCTTGAGTCCCCACTTCCGGTACGCCGCCGAGGCCTCGGCGGCACGGTCGGGAGCCGGGGCGCCTGTCCCGGCCGAGGCCGTCGCCGGCGCGGACGGTCTCGTGCCGGTGGGCTCCGCCCCCGCCGAGCCGCCGCAGCCCGTCACGAGGAGCGTGGCGACGGTCAGCGCCGCCCAGGTCACGATCTTCTTGTCCACGCCGTGTCTCACGCCGTGGATGATGCCGAACGCGGCCGGGGGGTTGCCTCAGTCCACGGACTCGAAGCGCCAGCGGTGCACCGGCCTGGTGATGAGGTCCGCCGCCGGCTCCGGCAGTTCGGGCAGCTCGGCGTCCGGCGCCGGGGCGTCCCACCAGGTCAGCACGAGCACGCGGTCCTGCGGGGCCCGGAAGGTCTCGCGCCGTAGCGGCTCGTACGGAAGCTCCCGCGACCGCGCCCACTCCAGGAGTTCGGCGCCCCGGCCCTGGACGGCCCGGGCCTCCCACATGAGCGTGAGGATCACGGGTAGAGGTTCTCCTTGCTCATCTCGTGCACATGGTCGTGGTCGTGGGTGTGACCGTGTCCGTGGTCGTGGCCGTCCGCGCCCGGCACGTGCGGGTCCGTCACCGGGAGCGAGGAGTCCGCCGACAGCTCCAGGTCGGAGGCCGGGCGGTTCCGGGCCACCATCTCCGCGCCCAGGGCCGCCACCATCGCCCCGTTGTCCGTGCACAGCCCGGGCCGCGGCACCCGCAGCCGGATCCCGGCCCGCTCGCACCGCTCCAGGGCCAGCGCCCGCAGCCGCGAGTTGGCCGCGACTCCGCCGCCGATCATCAGGTGGTCGACGCCCTCGTCCTTGCAGGCGCGCACGGCCTTCCGGGTGAGCACGTCGACGACGGCCTCCTGGAAGGACGCGGCCACGTCCCGTACCGGCACCTCCTCGCCCGCCGCCCGCTTGGCCTCGATCCAGCGGGCGACCGCCGTCTTGAGACCGGAGAAGGAGAAGTCGTACGCGGGGTCCTTCGAGCCGGTCAGTCCGCGCGGGAAGGCGATCGCGTTCGGGTCGCCCTCCCTCGCGAGCCGGTCGATGACCGGGCCGCCGGGGAAGCCGAGGTCGAGGACGCGCGCGATCTTGTCGAAGGCCTCGCCGGCCGCGTCGTCGATGGTCGCGCCCATGGGCCGGACGTCGGCGGTGATGTCGGGGGCGAGCAGCAGCGAGGAGTGCCCGCCGGAGACGAGCAGCGCCATCGTGGGCTCGGGCAGCGGGCCGTGCTCCAGCTGGTCGACGCAGATGTGCGAGGCCAGGTGGTTCACGCCGTACAGCGGCTTGCCCAGCGCGTACGCGTACGCCTTGGCCGCCGAGACGCCGACGAGCAGCGCTCCCGCGAGACCGGGGCCCGCCGTCACGGCGATGCCGTCGAGGTCGCGGGCGGAGACCCCGGCGTCCTTCAGGGCGCGCTCGATGGTAGGGACCATCGCCTCCAGGTGGGCGCGGGAGGCGATCTCGGGCACGACGCCGCCGAAGCGGGCGTGGGTGTCGACGCTGGAGGCGACGGCGTCGGCGAGCAGCGTCGTGCCCCGGACGATGCCGACCCCGGTCTCGTCGCAGGAGGTCTCGATACCGAGTACGAGCGGTTCGTCAGCAGCCATCGGAATCAGTTCCAGTTTCGGTCTCAGTTGCTTGAACGGTCAGTCGCATCACCAGCGCGTCGACGTTGCCCGGCTGGTAGTAGCCGCGCCGGAAGCCGATCGGCTCGAAGCCGAAGCGCTCGTAGAGCTTCTGGGCCCGGGTGTTGTCCACCCTCACCTCCAGGAGCACCTCTTCGCACTCGAACGCGGTGGCGTGGTGGAGCAGGTCGGTGAGCAGCCGCGCGCCGAGCCCGGTGCCCCACTGGTCGCGGGCGACGGCGATCGTCTGGACGTCGCCGAGGCCGCCGGCGGCGGCCAGCCCCGCGTACCCGACGATCCGCCCCTCGGCCTCCGCCACGACGTAACGGCGGGTGGCGCGCGGGCCACGGGCGTGGGCCAGCTCGGACCAGAACATCCCCTCGGACCAGGCGTCCTCGGGGAACAGCTCGTGTTCGAGCACGAGCACGGGCTCGAGGTCCCACCAGCGCATCTCGCGCAGCGCCGCGGCGCCGGACGCGGACGGTCCGGAACCCGCGGGCTGTCCGGCGGACGGTCCGGAACCCGCGGACGGTCCGGCTGCGGGCTGTCCTGCGGTCACTTGGGCGTGACCACCTTGTAGTTCTTCGGCACCTGGGCATCGGGGCGGCGCAGGTACATCGGCAGCGGGTCGAGGAAGTCGGCGCCCGCCGCGAGCCGCTCCGCCGCGAGCGCGGCCAGCGCGCCGGCCGACTGGTGCTCGGGGTCGCGGGCGTCCGGGAAGACCTCGGGGTACAGGCGCGCCCCCGCGCCGACGACCGGCAGCCCGGCGACCTCTTCGGCGATCTCGGCGGGCCGGTCGACAGCCGCGTCGGTGACGCGCGTACGGGAGTTCTCGTACCGCGCCCAGTAGACCTCCTTGCGGCGCGCGTCCGTCGCGACGACGAACGGCTCCTCGATCCCGGAGGCGTACGCGAGCCCGTCCAGGGTGCAGAGCCCGTGCACGGGTACGCCGAGGACGGAGGCGAAGGTCGAGGCGGTGACGAGTCCGACGCGCAGGCCGGTGTAAGGCCCCGGCCCGACGCCGACCACGAGGCCGGTGACCGCGTCGAGCTTCAGCCCCGCCTCGTTCAGGACCCGGTCGACGGCGGGCAGCAGCAGCTCCCCGTGACGGCGGGCGTCGACCTGCCGCGACTCGGCGACGACGGATTCGCCGTCGTGGAGGGCGACGGTGACGGCGGGCGTGGCGGTATCCATGGCGAGCAAGAGCACGCAAACAGCCTACGGCTCCCGGCCGGTCCGCACGGCGCCCCGTCCCGGTCGCCGGCGACTGCTACCGTCACGACCGATACGTACGTACGAAGGAAAGGTGGGCGGCAGGGTGGCACGGAGCAGCTCGGGATTCGTGGCCGGGCTCACGGCGGCGGCGATCGCCGCGGTCGCCTTCCTCGCCTACCAGGCGTCGGCGAACGCGCCCGCGGACGTCTCGGCCAAGCCGAGGACCACCGCGGCCCCCTCCTCCGCCGCCACCGGTGGCCCGCAGAAGCCCGTCAAGGACCCGCTCGCCGTGCCGGCAAACTCGGGCAGCGGAACGCGTGTCGTGTACGCGCTGGGCGAGCGGCGGGTGTGGCTGGTGGACGCGAAGGGCCAGGCCACGCAGACCTTCTCGGTCATGCCGAGCACGGTCCACCCGGCGCCGGGGTCGTACAAGGTGACCTCGCGCTCGGGCGCGGTGACCGGCTCGGACGGCGTGGCGATCGAGCACGTGGTGCGGTTCGCGAGCGTGGAGGACGTCTCGGTCGGCTTCAGCGCGGCCGTCGACGGCTCGCTCTCCACGCCCGACCCGACGCGGAAGACGGGCGGCATCCGCATGAAGCGCGCGGACGGCGACGCGATGTGGATGTTCGCGACGATCGGCGCGAAGGTCGTGGTCGTCGCGTAGGACGTCGTGGTCGTCGCGCGGCTCCAGGACGTCGTGGTCGTCGCGCAGGAACGCGACGACCGGACGCACGCGGAGCCGAGACGCCGACGCCGGCCGCCACTCCTGGCGGCGAACCGTTCGGCCGGTCGCCTCCACCGGTACCGAGCCGCCCTCGGCGCTGCCCCTGCCCCCGAACCTCGCGTGTGCCCCCGAACCTCGCGCGCCGGGCGCGCGCGGCCCACGCGCCGTGGCGTACACGCCGGGCAGTACCGGCCCTTCACCCGTACGGGCTACGCCGCCTCGCGCTCGATGTCCCGCTCGACGGTGTCCGGGCGGAGGGTCTCCGGGCTGTCGGACTCTCTCGGCGGGGTCGACACTGCGGTCGCCGCGGCACAGGAGGCCAGCAGCTCACTCATCGAGATCCGCGCCTCCGCGCGCTCGCGCTCTGGCGTCGCCATGCATGCCTCCCGTAGGTTAGGTACACCTAACCAGCTCGTGCATCCATGTGACCACGGCTCGTACGCTCGCCGCAACATCTTCCCGACACCTTGTCGGAACCTACGTACGTTCAGCTCAGCGCGAGGTTCTCGTCCGCCCACCGGGCGCCGATGCCGCGCAGCACGACCGTGCGCCGGTCGTCGTCCGTGTCGCCCACCACGCGGTGGATCAGGATGTGCAGCCGGTCGTCGGTGAGGTCCTCGACCTTGCCGTCGCCCCACTCCACGACGACCACCGACTCGGGCAGCGAGACGTCCAGGTCGAGGTCCTCCATCTCGTCGAGCCCGCCGCCGAGGCGGTACGCGTCGACGTGGACCAGGGCCGGACCGCCGACCAGGGACGGATGGACGCGGGCGATGACGAAGGTCGGGGACGTGACGGCGCCGCGCACGCCGAGGCCCTCGCCCAGGCCGCGGGTCAGCGTCGTCTTGCCGGCGCCGAGTTCGCCGGTGAGCATCACGAGGTCGCCCGGGCGCAGCAGCTTCGCCAGACGACGGCCGATCTCCTGCATCTCCTCAGGGGAGTCGATGTCAAGGGTGGCAGCGGAGTGCGGTTCTTCCATACGGCCCAACCTAACTGCTGCCGGCGCCCGCCCTGGCCGCGGTCGCGGGCACCGCTCCGACCTTCGCCAGCAGGTCCGCGAGCCGGTCCGTCACCGCCTCGGGGTGCTCCAGCATCACCAGGTGCCCGGCGTCGGGCACGATGACCAGCTCCGCTTCCGGCAGCAGATCGGCGATCGCCTCCGTGTGCGAGCTGGGGGTGACCAGGTCACGGTCGCCGGCGAGCGCGAGCACGGGCACGTCGAGGAAGGCCGTGAGCGCCGCCGCCCTGTCGTGCTCGGCGAAGGCCGGGTAGAACTCCGCCACCACGTCGATCGGGGTGGACTCGATCATCCGCTCGGCGAACCGGGCGACGGCCGGGTCCACGTCCCTGGACGAGAAGGAGTACTTCTTGATCAGCCCGGCGAACAGGTCGGCCGTGGCCCTGCGGCCCCGTTCGACGAGTTCGGCCTGCGCACCGAGCGCCTTCAGGACGCCCGGGAGAACCCTTCGCACCGCGTTGACCCCGGCCGTGGGCAGCCCGTAGTTCACCTCGCCGAGCTTCCCCGCGGACGTCCCGACGAAGGCGACGCCGACGACCCGCTCGCGGACGAGGTCGGGGTGGCGGTCGGCGAGGGCCATGATCGTCATGCCGCCCATGGAGTGCCCGACCAGGACCAGAGGCCCCTCGGGCGCGGCGGCGTCGATGACGGCCTTGAGGTCGCGGCCCAGCTGGTCGATGGCGACCGGCACGCCGTCCGGCCCGGACTGGGAGACGCCCCGACCGGAGCGGCCGTGGCTGCGCTGGTCCCAGTAGACGGTACGGACGAGTCCGCGCAGGGCGTCCCGCTGGAAGTGCCAGGAGTCCTGGCCGAGGCAGTAGCCGTGGCTGAAGACCACGGTGACGGGCGCGGGCGCCTTGCGCCCGAAGAGTCTGCGGCGGCGCGGCGCCGGCGCGTCCGACTCGACGGCGTCGGTCTCGTAGTACAGCTCGGTGCCGTCGTCGGCGACCGCCTTGCCGGGGATGCCGCGCAGGGAGCCGTAGGGCGCGGAGGTGTCGAGGGCGAGCCGCGCCTTCTGCCGCATGCCGCGCCCGACCGTGAGCCGCTCCACGGCGACCCCGGCCGCCGCGCCGGCGGCGAGGACGCCTATCGCGGCACCGGCGAGACCGGCACGCCGCCAGTTGTCGGTACTGGACTCGCTCACTGCCGCTCCCTGTTCGGTCGGTGCTTACCCGTTCGCTCGGTCGGTGCTTACCCGTTCGCTCGGTCGTTCGCTCAGCCGTTCACATAGACGCGCGGGACGCGCGCGCCGATGCGGGTGACGATCTCGTACGCGATGGTGTCGGCGGCCTCGGCCCAGTCCTGGGCCGTCGGCTCGCCCCGGTCGCCGGGTCCGAAGAGTACGGCCTCGGTGCCGGGCTCGACGGTGTCGCCGTCGAGGTCCACGACGAACTGGTCCATGGCCACCCGCCCGGCGACCCGGCGCACCCGGTCGCCGACCAGGACGGGGCCGCGGCCGGAGGCGTGGCGCGGGATGCCGTCGGCGTACCCGACCGGCACGAGACCGAGCCGGGTCTCGCGCTCGGTGACGTAGTGGTGTCCGTAGCTGACGCCGTGGCCGGCCGGGACCTGCTTCACGAGCGCGACGCTCGCCTTCAGCGTCATCACGGGCCGCAGCCCGAAGTCGGCGGGGACGCCGAGTTCGGGGCTGGGCGAGACGCCGTACATGGCGATGCCGGGCCGGACCAGGTCGAAGTGGGTCTCCGGCAGGGTGAGGGTGGCCGGGGAGTTGGCGATGTGCCGGACCTCGGGCCGGACTCCGGCCTTCTCGGCGTAGTCGAGCATCGTGCGGAAGACGTCGAGCTGGGAGGCGATGGAGGGGTGTCCCGGCTCGTCGGCGCACGCGAAGTGCGACCAGAGCCCGGTGACCGTGACGCGGCCGTCCTTCTCCGCCTTGAGCGCCTCGCCGACGAGTTCGGGCCAGTCGGCGGGCTGGCAGCCGTTGCGCCCCAGGCCGGTGTCGGCCTTGAGCTGGATACGGGCCCGCCGCCCGGTCTCCCGCGCCGCCTCGACGACCTCGCGCAGGGCCCACATCCCGCTGACGGCCATGTCGAGACCGGCTTCGATGCCCTCGGCCCAGGGGTCGCCGGGGGTCCAGAGCCAGCACAGGACCGGGACGTCCGTGATCCCGGCGGCGCGCAGGGCGAGCGCCTCGTGCGGCGTGGCGGTGCCGAGCCAGGCGGCGCCTGCGTCGAGTGCGGCGCGGGCGCAGCGGACGGCGCCGTGTCCGTAGGCGTCGGCCTTGACCACGGCCATGACCTGGGCCTGGGGCGCGACACGGGCGCGCAGCGTGCGGACGTTCGCACGCAGCGCACCGAGGTCGATCTCGGCGCGGGCTCTGCGGGGCGGGGGTGTCTCAGTCATCGCGCCCAGTCTCTCAGGTGTCGGCTCCCGTACCGCTTTCCCGGGCTGTAGCCCCGATCACCCTCACCCGTGCCGCCTCCTACGTCACCACGTCCCGCCACGCGTCCGGCAGGCACCCTCACCCGTGCCGCCCCCCTACGACACCACGTCACCACGTCCCGCCACGCGTCCGGCAGGCACCCTCACGCGTGCCGCCCCCTACGACACCACGTCCCGCCACGCGTCCGGCAGGGCCGCGGCCACGTCGCCCGCTGCGATCGGGGCGCCGCCCGAGGCGCGGCGGGCCGCCAGGCCGTGGAGGTAGGCGGCCACCGAGGCCGCGTCCCGGGCGCGCAGGCCGGCCGCGAGCAGTGACCCGGCGAGCCCGGACAGCACGTCCCCGCTGCCCGCCGTCGCCAGCCACGACGTGCCCGTCGGGTTCACCCGTACCGGACCGGAGCCCTCCGCCACCAGTGTCGTCGACCCCTTCAGCAGCACCGTCGCGCCGAAGCGCCCCGCCAACTCCCGTACCGCCGCCAGCCGTTCCGCCTCCACCGAGTCCCGCGAGGCGCCCAGCAGCGCCGCCGCCTCCCCCGCGTGCGGGGTGAGCAGGGTGGGCGCCGTGCGCGCCTGTACCGCCTCCGCGTCCAGCTCGCGCAGTCCGTCCGCGTCCACCAGGACCGGCACGTCCGAGGCCAGGACGTCCGCGACCCCCGGCCCGTCGCCGAGACCCGGCCCGACGACCCACGCCTGCACCCGCCCCGCCTTCCCCGGCGGCCCCTCGTGCACCAGCGCCTCCGGGTGGCGGGCGATCACCGCGTCCCCCGCCGGCCCCACGTACCGCACCGCGCCCGCACCGCCCCGCAGGGCGCCCGTCACGGCGAGCACCGCGGCGCCCGGGTAGCGGGCGGAGCCCGCGACGACGCCCACCACACCCCGCCGGTACTTGTCGCTCTCCGCGCCCGGTACCGGCAACAGGCGGGCCACGTCCTCGTGTTGCAGCGCCTCGACGTCCGGCACGGACGGCAGGCGGTCCGCGAGGCCGATGTCCACGAGCCGCAGCGCCCCCGCGTACTCGCGCGCCGGGTCGATCAGCAGCCCCGGCTTGTACGCCCCGAACGTCACCGTCGCGTCCGCCCGCAGCGCCTCCCCCGTGACCTGCCCGGAGTCCGCGTCCACCCCGCTCGGCAGGTCGACGGCGACCACGACCGCGTCCGAGCCGCGCGCCGCCCTGGCGACCGGGACCGCGTCCGGCCGCAGGCCGCCCTGCCCGCCGATCCCGGTGATCCCGTCGAGGACGAGGTCGGCGACGGCGAGCGCCCCGAACGGGTCCTCCGCCACCCGCCCCCCGGCCGCGAGCAGGGCGGCAAGGCCGCTCTCGTGGGCCCGCGAGCCGAGCAGTACGGCCGTCACACCCGCCCCGCGCCGGGCGAGCCGCGCCCCCGCGTACAGGGCGTCGCCGCCGTTGTCCCCGCTGCCGACGAGCAGGACGACCCTCGCCCCGTAAACATGGCCCCGGCCGAGCAGCGAGAAGCAGGCGGCGGCCAGACCCGCCGCCGCCCGCTGCATGAGCGCCCCCTCCGGCAGCGTCGCCATCAGCTCGGCCTCGGCGGCCCGTACGGTCTCCACGCGGTAAGCGGTACGCATGCACCGCAGTCTGCCGCACCTCCCGAGCGCCCGCCCGGAGGCAGGGGTTGACGCCGTTCGATGCACGACTTAGGTTAGCCTCACCTAATCAACGACGACCGGGTGACGTGGACGCCCTCACAGACCCGCGCGCGACACCTCCCGCCGGCCCCGGGGCCCGTACCCGCAGCGCCCTACCCCTCCGCGATCACCACCGCCGACGCCACCCCCGCGTCATGGCTCAGCGAGACGTGCCAGTGGCGGACGCCCAGTTCCGCCGCCCGCGCCGCCACCGTGCCGCGTACGCGCAGCCGCGGCTGACCGCTGGGCTCCAGATAGACCTCCGCGTCCGTCCAGTGCAGGCCCGCGGGCGCGCCCAGGGCCTTGGCCACCGCCTCCTTGGCGGCGAAGCGGACGGCAAGGGACGCGGTGCCCCGGCGCTCGCCGCTCGGGAGCAGCAGCTCGCCGTCGACGAAGAGGCGCCGCAGCAGCCCCGGCGTCCGTTCGATCGACAGGGCGAAGCGGTCGATCTCCGCCACGTCGATCCCCACCCCGATGATCATTCGCTCACTCCACGGTCACAGATTTCGCCAGGTTCCGCGGCTGGTCCACCTCGTTGCCCCGTGCCGTCGCCAGTTCGCAGGCGAACACCTGCAGCGGCACGGTGGAGACCAGCGGCTGTAGCAGCGTAGGCGTTGCCGGGATGCGGATCAGATGATCGGCGTACGGTACGACGGTCTCGTCGCCCTCCTCCGCGATCACGATCGTCCGCGCCCCGCGGGCCCGGATCTCCTGGATGTTGGAGACGATCTTGTCGTGCAGGACGGAGCGCCCGCGGGGCGACGGCACGACCACCACCACCGGCAGGTCCTCCTCGATGAGCGCGATCGGGCCGTGCTTCAGCTCACCGGCGGCGAAGCCCTCCGCGTGCATGTACGCCAGCTCCTTCAGCTTCAGCGCACCCTCCAGGGCGACCGGGTAGCCGACGTGCCGGCCGAGGAAGAGGACGGTGTCCTTGTCGACGAGGGAACGGGCCAGGGCCCGTACCGGCTCCATCGTCTCCAGCACGCGCTCCACCTCGTCGGCGATCCGGGCGAGCTCACGCACGACGGCGTGGATCTCGTCGCCCCACTTCGTCCCGCGCACCTGCCCGAGGTAGAGCGCGAGCAGATAGCAGGCCACCAACTGCGTCAGGAAGGCCTTGGTGGACGCGACGGCGACTTCCGGACCCGCGTGGGTGTAGAGAACGGCGTCGGACTCGCGCGGGATGGTCGAGCCGTTGGTGTTGCAGACGGCAAGCACCTTGGCGCCCTGCTCACGCGCGTGCCGCAGCGCCATGAGCGTGTCCATCGTCTCGCCCGACTGCGAGATCGCGATGACGAGCGTCCGCTGGCCGAGGATCGGATCGCGGTAGCGGAACTCGCTGGCGAGTTCCACCTCGCAGGGGATCCTGGTCCAGTGCTCGATGGCGTACTTCGCGATCATGCCCGCGTGGAAGGCGGTGCCGCACGCGATGATCACGATCTTGTCGGCCTCGCGCAGGACCGCGTCGGGGATGCGCACCTCGTCGAGCCGGAGCCGGCCGTCGCCGTCGATCCGGCCGAGCAGGGTGTCGGCGACGGCCTTCGGCTGCTCGGCGATCTCCTTGAGCATGAAGTAGTCGTATCCGCCCTTCTCGGCGGCCGAGGCGTCCCAGTCCACGTGGTACGACCGGACGTCGGCGGGGGTGCCGGCGAAGTCGGTGACCTCGACGCCCTCGCGGGACAGCTTCACGACCTGGTCCTGGCCGAGCTCGATCGCGGCGCGAGTGTGTGCGATGAAGGCCGCGACGTCGGAGGCGAGGAAGTACTCCCCCTCGCCGACGCCCACCACGAGCGGCGAGTTGCGGCGCGCGCCGACGACCACGTCGGGCTCGTCCGCGTGCACGGCGACCAGAGTGAACGCCCCGTCGAGCCGCCGGCACACGAGCCGCATCGCCTCCGCCAGGTCGCCGCAGGAGGAGAACTCCTCGGCGAGGAGGTGGGCCACGACCTCGGTGTCCGTCTCGGACGCGAGGTCGTGGCCGCGCTCCTCCAGCTCCGCGCGCAGGGCGGCGAAGTTCTCGATGATCCCGTTGTGGACGACGGCCACGCGCCCCGCGTTGTCCAGATGCGGGTGCGCGTTGGCGTCGGTCGGCCCGCCGTGGGTGGCCCAGCGGGTGTGCCCGATCCCGGTGGAACCGCTCGGCAGCGGCCGGTCGACCAGCTCCTTGTCCAGGTTGACGAGCTTGCCCGCCTTCTTCGCCGCGGCCAGGCCCCCGTCGGAGAGCACCGCGACACCGGCCGAGTCGTAGCCCCGGTACTCGAGCCGCTTGAGGCCCGCGATCACCACATCAAGCGCCGACTGCCCGCCGACGTAACCCACGATTCCGCACATGTCGGCAGCCTACGACCGAACCCGCCCGGAGCCCCGGAGTCAGCCGAGCTTGGCCGCCTGCGCGTCGATGACGGCCTTCGGGAGCTCCGCGACCACCACGGGCGGTGGCAAGCAGCGCCAAGGGCAAGGCCGTGGCTGCGAAGGGGGAACTGCACCGGACGACGACGGCTCTCAAGTCCAAGCCCATCTTTGACAGGCAGATGTCACGCACGTTGTGCACGGGCCAACCAGCGACTGCACTCGCTGATCTAACATCCTTAATACGCTGGCCGGGGCCTACCGGGAGGACACCCCATGCCTGACCTCACCCCCGACGAGAAGCATCGCCTGCACGACTTGGCCGAACAGATCGCGGAGCTCGCCGAGCATCACGAAGGCCAGTGGAAGGTGCAGACGACAGACGGCGTGATCCTCGTGGCGATGATGAGCCCCACCGCCCCCCACGGACTCAACGTGGTGCGCTTGCGGCGCCAGATCGAGGCCCAGGCACCCGAGGTCATCGCGCTCAACGACACCAACATGCACGACCCGGTGAGCGGCCTGACCAAGATTCCGGACCTCATGGTCATCACGGAAGAAGACGCCGACCAAGCGGCCAAGGTCGTGCACGCACGCGACGTCCTCATGACCGTCGAAGTCGTCTCTCCGAGCAACTCCCTGGACGACATCCACAAGAAGCTGACGGACTACCCGAAGATGGGAATTCCGATCTACGTGGTCGTCGACCCCAGGGAGAAGCAGCAGACCGTCACCGTCCACTCCGAGCCCAAGGGCGGCCCGGACGGAACGAAGTACCGCCGTTCCGTCCCCTACGCCTTCGGCGACACCGTCACAGCCGGTGCCTGGACCCTCGACACCAGCACCCTCAAGAGCTACCCGGCCGACTGGTGACCCGTCGCACCGGGAGCCGGGGCCTCCCAGCGTCGCGGCAACGTATGGCCGAAGGCCCTGGGACCTCAGGAGTCAGCTGAGCTTGGCCGCCTGCGCGTCGATGACGGTCTTCGGGAGCTCCTTGACCGTGCCCCCGAGGCTGATGACGGAGAACGACGCCAGCGTGTTGCCCTTGCGGAAGGCCACCAGCTTGCTCGTCCACGCGTCGCCGTCCACGTCGGTGGTGACGGTGAAGGCGAGCGCCTCCTCGCCGGCGGTCACGGTCTCCGGGGCGACCTTGGTGATCTTCGTCTTCTCGCCGCCGCCGACGAGCGTGAAGCCGCCCGCGCACTCCGTGCCCGCCGTCTTCAGCGAGGCCAGCGCCTCCTGGGCGCCGCCGCCGTCGTACGAGCCGAGCGTCACGGATGTCACCGGCGCGCTGAGCATGCCCAGGGCGTCCTCGGGCGAGGCCGTCGCCCCCTCCGTCTTCGGCATCTCGATGGCCTTGCGCTGCACACTGGCGCCGGGGGTGCCGGTCGCGATGAAGGACATCGCCTCGGCGAGCGGCTTGCAGGCGGGCTTGTCCGCGCTGACGTCACCGGCCTTCACGACGTCGGCGGGCTCGGCCTTCTGCACCTGGTGGCCCGTGAGGTCGGCCTGCTCGACGATCAGCTTCTCCAGCTCGGCGGCCGACAGCGCCTTCGCGTCGGGCGCGGCGGAGGCGGAGGCGGAGCCCTTGGGCGCGTCCTTCCCCTTGTCCTCGCCCTCCCCACCCCCGCCACAGGCGGCGACACCGAACGCGAGCGAAACGGCGGAGACGGCGACGGCGGTACGGCGAAGGGCGGTGGCTCTCATGTCCAACTCTCTGCTGAAGAAGGGCGATTCCGTGCGCACCCTATGTGAGCGCCGCCCGCCACCGACACCGGATTACCAACCGGTACGCGATCGCGACTTCACCCCACCCACGAACGCCCGCAGAGCCCCGGGACTCACGGCGACGACGACGTCGGGCACCTTGCTGTCGCGAAGCCGCACGGTCCCGTCGGGCGCGAGGGCGACGCAGACGCAGTTGGAGCCGTCGGGACTGTAGGAGGACTTCCTCCACTGATACATGGGCACTTCGCGCCCCTCCTCACATCTCGCGGGCGAGCCGGTGAACGAACTCTCGCGACTCGGCCGGCTTCAGGGCCGAAGCCTCCAAGCGGTCGAGCACGGTCCTGAACTTGATCAATTGAGCCTCGGCATCAAGGAACTCGCAGCCGAAATGGGTGTCGACCTGGACAGTGTCCAGCTTGGGCACCGCACCCGAGACATAGTCGACTGGCTGCCCCGTGCCGGGAAAGGCGCCGCCGCCGAAGGGCATCACCCGCACCGTGATGTTGTCCTTCTCGCTCATCTCGACGATGTGATCCAGCTGCGCGCGGGCGACATCCGGCCCCCCGAAGGCCATACGCAGCGCGGCCTCATGGATCAGCGCCGTGTACCGAATGGGCTGAGCGCCGTGCAGGATCTCCTGGCGCTTGATGCGGTGGGACAGCCGGTGCTCCACCTCATAAGGCAGCAGTGGCGGAGCCACCTCCCGGAAGAGCGCCCGGGCATGGTCCGTGGTCTGCAACAACGCGGGAATGTGGATCACCAGGGCAACCCGTAGCTCCCTGGCGTGATGCTCCAGCTCGGCCAAGTCCACGAGAGCGGCCGGAAGATACTCGCGGTACTCCTCCCACCAGCCTCGGGTCCGTCCCCCGGTCATCGCGCAGAGCGCCTCGATCAATGCCTCGTCCGCACAGTCGTACGCCCTGGCGAAGGTACGTACGCGCTCTGCGCTCACCGGGTAGCGGCCCGACTCGATGCTGCTGACTCTGGCCTGACTGATTCCAAGGACTCCTGCCGCGCCTGTCGAAGTCAGGCCCGAGCCCTCGCGGAGCTTCCGCAGCTCGATACCGAGTCGCTGCTGACGCAGGGTGGGGCTGGCGCTAGGGGGCAAGGCTCTCCGATCTCCATACGTCCGTACGGGAAGGTCACCCACACGAAGTCACTTTGGGTAGTTCCCCGCGAATCAGTAGCAGGTATTCCACCGGCGCTCTACGGTGTGAGCCACGCCACCCGGAAGCGCACCGCACCACACGGCAATGCCACCGGAGGCGATCCAACTACACCTCTCCGCAGGAGACTTCCATGCCCACCGTATCGCCGCCCGCCTCCTGGTCCTACGCCCTCCACCTCCCCCACGACCGCCACGCCCCGCGCGTCGCCCGCATGACCCTGCGCGCCGCGCTGGCCGGCCACGGCATGACCGACCGCGTCGACGCGGCCGAACTCCTCACCTCGGAGCTGGTCACCAACGCCTACCGCCACTCCCACGGTCCGTCGGCCCTCCGCCTCCGCCACACGGAGGGCGACCGGCTCCGCATCAGCGTCTGGGACACGAACCCGCACATCCCGGCCCCGTTCAACCGCCGCCACCTGACCCTGACACCGCCCCCCGACGTCGCCACCGGCCGCGGCCTCTTCCTGGTCCAGCACTACGCGGACAACTGGGGCGGCTACCCGCTGGGCGACGACCTCTTCGGCCGCGGCGGCAAACTCCTCTGGTGCGAACTCGCACCCCCACCACACCTCACTGAGCGCGTTGGCCCCGCCGACACATAGCACGTGTGCTACGCGCCCCCTCCCCGCCTGCGCTTCCACAGTTCACCGGCGGTTTCGTGCTCCGCCAACGTTCGCGGCTGCGCCCTGGCGTCCGTGGTTGTTGCCGCTCCGTCAAGCACTGCCGTCACCCACGC
Source organism: Streptomyces sp. NPDC057271 (assembly GCF_042668715.1). Classification (NCBI taxonomy): domain Bacteria; kingdom Bacillati; phylum Actinomycetota; class Actinomycetes; order Kitasatosporales; family Streptomycetaceae; genus Streptomyces; species Streptomyces sp. NPDC057271. The sequence continues at coordinate 127,515 of NZ_JBHUYJ010000005.1, read as the reverse complement.
AGAAGCCCCGCCAGGACACACCTGACGGGGCTTCACGTTTGCTATTGCCACTCAGGGGAGGCGGTGGACGGCTGGCGAGTTCACGCCAGGGAGTCCGCCTCCGCATTATTCTCGGCGATCATCCCACGAAAGAAATCGGAGAAGGTTCGGTACCTTTCGATTTCCCCGCCCGCAAGCCAGATGACAGGGGCCGGTCGCTTCAAATCGCTCGCACACGGCATGACGAGGACGTCGATGTCTGTCCGTGACGCCCCGATGGGAATCAGGCGGGTGAAGCCTTCTCCACGCTCGATCTCCACCTCATCCTCGATCACACGCACCAATTCCTCAGCTTCGGCGTAAGCGTCGGTATCGAAGTCCGCCGTCCCGAACAGGTCAATGTCCTGCAAAATGGCCGACCAGCCATCCGCATGCAGGAGGAAATCGGCGTATTCAGGGTCCACCGAACAGTGCGTCACCGTGGCGATCCCCGCGATCCGACCCGGTACGGCGGGAGGTCGACGTTGCCCGTGACGCCATAGCCCGTCTCGGTCGCTCACCGCCAACCTGCGCTTAGCCGTTTCCATTTCCGCAAAGAGCGCCGACCAATCAGACACCGCCACCCCTGTTATCCATGAGTACGAAGCTCCTAGCTAAACCGACTGGTCTGATCAACCCACAGTTGCGCTGCACCCTCCACCCAATTCGCATTTCTCTGGCGGAGGCTTGCGCCAAGTGCAGCAGCACTAGGTTCGGGCGAATCCGGTATCCAGTTACCCCTGGCTATTGAGCGGAATTGGGTGATCTGACGTCCTGGTAGCAGGAAAGGTGCCCTAGCCTACAAGGATGCGATTGTCTAGGTCGTATCCGGTGATGGAGTCAGGACACCTTTCTGGTGCGCGAGCATGCAGGTTGGCAACGTGGTCTGGTCGTGCGGGCCGATGGGCGGGGACTGATCGGGCATGCCGGGGCGGTGCTGTTACGGCAGCTCGCCGACCGGGTTGGGCTGACTGGCGAGCCGCGGTGCTGCCCACCGGGGCCGACGCCGGCTGGCGCGACCGCGCTGCCGTGCATCGCCACCAATGTAGCGACCAAGGGTAACGACCGGGACTGCTGCAGCGTTGGGTGGCACCTGACCTGGCTTGCCCAAGGATGACCCCCTGTTCTCATGAGATAGGTGTAATAGAAGCTGGGCTCGATAGCGTACGCCGCATCTCAAACAGGCACCCCTGGGGTCATCCCGTAAGCGCTGCATTATCTGTTATGTGCATACCTTCCGGGCGGAGGGTATCTAGTCTGGCGTTGCAGGCATATTCCCAGCGGCCTCGCGTGGAAGGGCGCTGCGGTCGTCGGGCTTGCGATTCACCCGACGACCACGGATTGGCGCCTGAAGTGGAAGCGTCGAAGACGTCAACAACGGCCGCTGAAGCGCGATTCACTGCCCGGGGGCGAGTGGCGCCCCTCAGGTGTGCGCTTTATTGACCCGAAACTCTTGCGGTTCCTGCCTGTAGGGCTGTGACCAGCGGCGATGTCTGACTGGACCAGCTGCCCAAGAGTTTCGGATCAAATAGTGCCATCGCGACCTCCTTCAACCATGCCCATACCTCGGAAGTTCATCTTCGTAGTCGCAGGCCGCCACCGCCCGATAGCCCCTATTCCACAACGTCTCCAAAATAGTTCCAACGGCCTCCACGACCTGACCCAGCGTCGCCTCGGCAATCGCCTCGCATTCAACCACGGTTCCCCACTGAACAAAATCGTCCGAATTTCCCGCCATGGCCTGATAGTCATTTCGGGCGACCGTAATGCCCAGAGAAGAGAATCGAGTCATAGCAGGCGCTTCCGCGATACCTAGATGTATTGACCCGCAGCGTTGTTGACGCGACTGATGGGCGGGTGTCCGTCGAGTGCGGTGTGGCAGCGGTGGTGGTTGTAGGTGTGGAGGAAGTCTGCCAGGGCTTCGGTCCGTTCGTCGTTTGAGGTGTAGGGCCGTAGGTAGGCCCATTCGTCGAGCAGGGTGCGGTTGAAGCGTTCGACCTTGCCGTTGGTCTGGGGCCGGTAGGCCCGGGTGAGCTTGCCGGTCGCGCCGAGGTCGGCCAGGACGTTCTTCCAGGCCAGGCCCTTGCGGTAGGCCCAGGCGTTGTCGGTCAGGACCCGTTCGATGCGGGTGATGCCCTGGGAGTGGAAGACCGCGGCCGCGCGGGCGAGGAAGCCCGCGCAGGTCGCGACCTTCTCGTCGCGGTGGATCTCGCTGTAGGCGAGGCGGGTGTGGTCGTCGACGGCGGAGTGGACGTAGTCGAAGCCCATGCCGTTGCGGGTGGCCCGGCCGGCCTGGCGGCCCAGAACCTTGTGGCCGCCGCCGTCGGGAATCCGCCCGAGCTTCTTCACGTCGACGTGGATGAGTTCGCCGGGGCGGTCGCGTTCGTAGCGGCGGATGACGACGCCGGTCGGGCGGTCCAGCCATGCCAGGCGGTTGAGTCGGTGGCGGGTGAGGACGCGGTGGACGGTGGAGGCGGGCAGGCCCAGGATCGGGCCGATCCGGGCGGGTCCCAGCTTGCGGTCCGTCCGCAGGCGGCAGACCTGGGCCTCGATGTCGGACGCGGTCCGGTGCGGTGTCGTGCGGGGACGGCTGGACCGGTCGTGCAGCCCCGGCTCACCCTCGGTCCGCCAACGCCGGATCCACTTGTGAGCCGTTGCCCAGGATATGCCCATCTCGGCCGCCACATGCGCGACCGGACGGCCGGAACAGACACGGTCGACGAGTAGCCGCCTGCCATGAACGGTCAGCCGGGCATTACGGTGGGACACGAAGACCTCCGTTGTGCGGTGTGGAGCCTAGACACCTCCACCACACCGGAGGTCTTCGCCATGTTCAAGACCAGACCAGTGTCAACAACGCTCGTGATCAATACACCTAGAGCGCGCACAAGCAGCCCGAAAATTGATTCTGGAGACTCTGCGTCGACATAGACGTTGCAATCCTTATCGACTTCGGGATCACTGGCCGATTCCAATGAATGGCCCATTGTCGAACTCCCCTCCGATCCGAATGATCGAAACATCGACATGGCGTACGTCGTTACCCAGAATTTGCTGCACCTGAGTCCTAATTCTACTCAATTTCGACCTCGCATCTCCGGCGGTAATCTTACCGGTCGCGATTGCAGAACTCCTCGTCCGCGCCTGCGCCGAACCCGGCTTCACATTTGACCCCGAATCGCAGTTGACGCGCTCGCCCTCCTTGCGGAGTTCGGCGGTGATCCTGGGCTCCGGGCGTGCGGTCCGGTTCTGCTTTGTGGCCCCGTTCGAACGAAAGACCGGTTGGCCTACTGAGGCACCCATGACGCCAATCGCCGCCCACGCAAAGCGCTCGGCTGGGTCCCCAGCCGAGCGCTTAATAAACCGATCGACCGGATCGACCGACAGTTGTGCAGCGGGTATCCGGGTCCGGGGTGAACCCGAACCCGGATACCTCAAACTTAGTTGACTACCGTGAACTCCGGAACCCCTTCGAGTCCATTCGGGTCATTGAAGGCTCGGAACTCTCCAGCTGGCGTTGCGCCTGCTCTCGACACGTTGATTCCGTGAAGACAGCTTTCGCACCAGAAGAGCGCGTAACCGATCTTCTCTATTTCGTCGCCAATATAACGCAGGCGTAGGCTGTTCGACCCGCACCGGGGACACTTGCTGGGTTCGCCATCAATGTAACGCCCTAGGGTAACGACCCATTGACTTCTTTTACTCAAGACTGACCCCCTGTCCTCATGAGGTAGGTGTAGTAGAAGCTCGGTTCGATAGCATACGCCGTATCTTCGGTCAGGCGGCCTTGCTGGGTGGTCATCGATGGTCCGTGCAGTTGAAGCTGCATCACGTGGGTGCGTTCATGCCCGATTGTCTTGACCATCGTCTCGGCATTCGTAAAGGCGTCGGGATAGAACGTCATGCGCCTCGTTATCGTGTTCGTGTGTCCGAACATTTGCCTGCCTATGAGGTCGGGGTTTCGATCTATTCCCCACTTCGTCCCCGCCAGAGAGATATCCGCAGCCTTCGCGTATTGCTTTACGGATTTCCTGTTCATTGGGATCGTCAATGCCGAAAATTCGCCGACGTTCCCTCCCCTTCTGAACAGAAGGGAGGTGAAGGTCTTGCCAGCAGCGACCTCGGGAGCTACAGGACCCAAGGGTCCTACGGCGACTATTCCGCCCTGCCCGACTCCCATTTCGAAGGCGGCCGAACTCAGGTCCGCGCCGTTATCGGCGAACTCTTTTGCAGTAGCGTCGCCAGCACACTCAACTTCCCCGAACAGCTTGAAGACGTTGCAGCCGAAGGTGAGCCCCTCTACGATGCCCGTGACAATTCCTGCGGCGTAGTCAAAATCGTTTCCCCGGGGCTGGTTGACCCACGTGGTCGTGCACTTGACACGGTTACAGGTCAACTTATTGTGACCGCCCTGATCTCCTCCGCTGCCGCTGGCGGTCCCGTCGTTCTTGCCCTTGTCGCCACCACCCGGATCCCCAGCCGACGGCTTGCCACAGGCTTCGGGGAGATACTGGCAGTCGCGCTTCGGGTCAGCTGGTCCGTCGTCAGTCCGAAGGCCGGTTGCATCGGCGGTAGTGACAGGGTTGTTGTTCGCGTAGCTGTAACCGTTCAGCGACTGGTGCTGGTCAAGGCTGAGGATCGGGTCGACGCTGATGAATTGACCGAGGTTCGGGTCGTATTCGCGGGCGCCGATGTGGGTGAGGCCGGTTCCGGTGTCGGTGGGCTTGCCCAGGAAGGTCTTGTCGTCGGGCCAGGTGCCGGCGGTAGTTCCGCGGGCGGCGCCGAAGGGGGTGGTGTAGCGCTTGGTCAGGGTCTGGGCAGTGTCTCCGGTGATGGAGAGGTTGCCGGTGTTGTGGTGGTCGGCGGCGAGGAAGTGGAGCTTCTCGGTGCCGGTTTCGTTGGTGCGGAGTGCGATGGTGGCGCCGGCCGCCGCGTAGTAGCGGTTGGCCCACTTGCTGGTGCCCTTGAGGTGGACTTCGGTGGCGCCCAGGTAGAGGACGGTCTCACCACTGGTACCGGAGGCGCGGCGGATGAGGAGTTGTCCGTCGGCGTCGTAGAGGTAGTCCGTTGCGGTGGCGCCTTCGGTGAGCTTGGTGAGCTTGCCTTCGGCAGACCAAGCAAGGGACTGAGTGGTCGTGCTGCCCGGCGTCTCGACGCGGGCGGTGGTGTTGCCCGTGTCGTCGTACGTGTACCGGGTGGTCTCGTCGGTGCAGTTGCCGTCGGTCGTGGTGGCCTTCAGCGCGTGCGTGCGAGTGGTGTCGTAGCAGTAGGTGCGGGTAACCGGAGTGGCGGAGTTCTGCTTCTCAGTGGCCCGCTGGCCTGCCGCGTTGTAGGTGTAGGACGTCCAGTAGGGGGCGGCTCCGCCGAGATTGGCCACGGTGCGCCCCTGGGCGGCACAGTCCGCGGTCTTCGGTGTCCAGGCTTCGGTCACACGGCGCTGGCCGTCGTAGGTGAAGCACTGGAAGTCGGCGCCGTTGCCGGTGTTCGCGTGGTCGAAGATCGACGTGACGTTGCCGCTGGGGTCGTAGGTGTAGTCGGTGTCGCGCACCGCCCCACGGGTCTGGTCGTCGACGTCCGCACCGGTCAGGCGACCGGTGCCCTCCTCGTAGAAGTTGCTGAGGAAGACCTTCTTGTTACCGCCGGCGGTGGAAGTTCCCAGGGTGAGTTGCTGTACCTGACCCAGGTCGGTGTAGGAGGCGCCCAGCAGGTAGCCGGATGCGCCGGAGAGGCCGATGGGCAGGCTGAGGCTGTTGTAGGCGGTGCTGACGACTTCCTGGGGGAGACCGCCGGCCGCCGGTTCGGTGACACTGTTGACCGTCCCGTCGAGACGGTAGGAGACCTTCGCGGTGGTGGTGGCGGTGACCGCTCCCGAGGTGACCAGCGGGTCGTCGGCAGGGAGTGTCAGGGTGGTGGAGGTCGGGCGGCTCATGGAGTCATAGGCCGTGACCGTCTTGGTGTAGGCCTTGCTGGCGGTCTGGCCTTTGCCTCCGGTGTAGCGGATGGAGGCGTCGGGAAGGCCCCTGAGGAGCGAGTCGTACGTCCACTCCGCGAGGAGGTTGGCGTCGCTCTTGCTGTTCTGCCACAGACCGGTCTTGCGGCCGATCTCGTCGTATCCATGGACCAGGATCCGGTCTTCGGCGTCCTTGGTCGTCTGGATCTGGTCGAGGTCGGTGTAGGAGCTGGAGGCAGTGCCCTTGTCAGGGTCGGTTGCGGTGTCCTGCCGTCCGTAGAGGTCGTACGTGTACGACCACTTCGCGCCGTCCGGGCCGGTCACCTGCTTCTGCTTGCCGTCCCGGAAATAGCCGTAGCTGACGGACGTGTACGTGGCGCCGAGCCCGCCACCGTAGGCGACATCGTCCGGCTGGGTGCCCGCGTAGGTGCGGGTCTCGGTGGTGCGGCCCAGGGCGTCGGAAATCGTGCGGGTGGCGTTACCGCCCTGCTGAGCCGTGGTGGCCACGGAGTCACCGGTGTAGGAGGTGACGACCGGGGCGAACTTCTGAACGCCCTTGACCAGGAGCGTGGACTTCACCTGCCGGCCGACGCCGTCGAACTCCACATTGACCTGCTTGGGCGCGCCACCGTACTCGGCACGGGTCCAGGCGCTGCTGGGCGCGCTGGTGGAGTCGAAAATGTCGGCGTAGGTCTCGTAGGCCAGCCCGCGGTCGTTGTACCGGGTGTCGGTCAGGATGCGGCCGCCGTTGGGGGCCGGGGACTGGGACTGGAGAGGGCGGAGCAGGGAGTCCACCAGGCTGTAGCTGGTGGTGTAGGTCTGGCCGTCCGGCTTGAGGGTGGACACGGAGGTCCAGGAGGGAAGGTTGGTCTGGTTGATGCCGTAGTCGAAGGTGGCGGTGGCGGTGTCACCGCCGGACTTGGAGCGGTTGGGTGCCCAGGTCGCCGTGATGCGGCCCAGCGCGTCGTAGGTGTGCTCGGTCCGCTTGAGGTTGGCGTCCAGGGTGCGGGTTACGGAGCCGCGCGCGGGATCGTAGTACGTGTAAGCCTTGTGGGCTTGACCGTTGGTGAGCGTCGGCTTGGTGACAATCGTGGAGGTGAGCGGACCTGCCGTCGCCGGGTAGTAGGCCGTGGTGGTGACCTTGCCGTTGGCGTCCGTCACCGTGAGGGGACGGCCCAGCTTGGCGGTCGCTCCGTCGTACGTGACCTTGGTCAGCGTCTGCCAGCTGGTGGGATCGCGGTCGGCGGTGCTGCCGGCGACGGCGGCCGGGTACCCCTTGGCACGGCCGGTCCAGGTGGGAAGGCCCAGTGTCGGGGTCTGGTCGGCGGTCCAGCCGGTGGCGCCGGTGTTGTCGTAGACAGTGGCGGTGTCGGACAGGACGTCACCGCGCTGGTCCGGGGCCTCGGTGCTCGTGTACTTGTGGGTGATGCCGGTGGGCATCTTCAGCTGGTCGTCGGTGAGCGCACAGGCCTGACCCACGGTGCGGGTGCGAGAGACCAGTCCGGTCAGGCCCTTGGCGTCGTTTCGGGCGTACCAGATGCGTGTGCATGTCTCATCGCCGACAGGTGACAACTCACCGCGGTTCTCCGTGTGGATGGTCATGCCGTAGTTGTCGTACGTGTAGCTGAAAGCCGAGGTGCGCCACTTCTTTGTAGCCGTGAGATACGTATGGGTGTAGGCCCTTGAGGTGCGGACCATGTACGCCTTGATGTTGGCGTACGACTTCTGCTGGCTGGCTGTCTGCCGGTACCAGATGCTGTTGAACTTGTTGCTGACGGCGATGGCACCGTCGTAGGTGATCTGTTGGCGCAGCCGGCCTGCGTACTGCTCACGGTCGTAGCTGTCGGAAAGGTTCAGCTCGCCCCCGGCGCTGCCGGGGACGTTGTCCAGGTCGATGCTCGTGAGGGTGACGCTGCGGGTCAGCGGGTTGCCGTTGGCGTCCTTCGCCTTGAGCCGGTCGCCGTGCATGCCCTGCATGTACAGGCTGACGGTCTTGGCACGGGTGGCTCCGACCGATCCGGTGTAGGCGGTCACCTGCCGGTAGCCGCGCCAGGAGGACCAGGTGCGTTCCTTCTCCTTGGTGAAGGGGTCGTCGTTGTAGTGCCAGGCCGGGCCCTCGTAGGTGTAGGCGTGTTCCACGCTGGGGTTGCGTCCGGCGGGGTCAGCGGTGTTGACCGCGATCACTCGGTACTTGTGGAACCAGTCCAGCTGGGGCTCGCCGCCGTTGACGGGCCAGTACACCGGGTAGCAGGAGAGATTGTTGTCGTCCTCGGCCGCGGGCATCTTGGTGCCTCGCACGCACTCGGGCTCGGAGAAGGCGACGGTGGTGATCGCTCCGGTCTCCGAGGTGAGGGTGGAGATACGCGGGCGCGTCAGGGGTACGACATCGTCTGCGGCTCCGTCGACGCGGTTCGCGCGCTGCTGGTAGGTGAAGCCGATGGTCGGCAGGCCGATGGCCGTACCGTTCTTACCGGTCCGCTTCAGCCCGGTGAGGGTCCATACCTGGTCGGAGCTGTTGCCGATGTCCTGACCGTCGAAGATCTCCTGCGTCAGGGTGTAGGAGTCGACCGGTTTGTAGGCATCGGGCTCGGCAGTGGTGGACCAGACGTGGGTGTGGATGGCCGACAGCAGCTTCCGGGTGAAGAACGCCGGGCCGGTGGCCATGCAATCCGTTTCCGTCGACGTGCAGATCGAGTCGAAGGGAACGTCGGGCCAGTTGTCCGCGGTGTCTTCGGTCAACGTGCCGCAGCCGTTGCCACTGTCCTTGCAGCGCTCTTTGTAGTCGAAGGTCACCTTGCCGGAGGCGATCCCGGTGAACAGGGTGTTGGAGCGCTGCCCGTAGCGGATCTCGTTCAGGTAGCCGCCGCGGGTGTACGACTCGAGTGCGGTCTTGTCGCCGTTCTTGGCGTAGTGGTTGGAGTCAGCCGTGTACCAGTAGGTGGAGGCGCTGCCGTGGACGTCCTCGACCAGGTCGAGGTTCCAGCGCCATGCCTGCTTCTTGGCGCGGCCTGAGAACGAAGTGCCGGCGGAGTAGCCGGGTTCCCCGGCGTCGTCGCCGAAGACCGGAACCGCCCAAACCGAGTTGGTGCGCTCGCTGCCCGCACCGTCGAGCTTGTTCAGGCCGAAGGTGTACGTGGTGCCGTCACCCGTGACCACCTTCCAGTACTCACCGACACCGTCGACGGAGGCATCTCCCTCGTCGCCGTTGTCGGCACCAGTGGCGTGAATGACCTTGGAGGCGTCGTCGTCCTTGAGCCGCCACTGGCCGCTCGTGTCGTCCTTGACCAGCTCCGTGGCCTTGCCGTTCAGGACGAGGGAGGCGTTCTCGTACTTCCAGCACTGGTCGTTCTTGTCGGTCTGGCCGTCGTCGTCGCACGAGCCGTACTTACGCTCGATGTACGAGGACGTCAGGCCGAAGCCCTCGCCGACAACCGAGCCCTGGTTGTTGGTGTTCGCGGTGCGCCCGTCGATGCTGCCCGAGTCGTAGGACAGCGCCAGAGACGGCACCGGACCGGCCACCGCAGGCGGAACCGAGATCGGATACGACCAGGTGAACGAGCCCGACGAACCGCCGGCCTCCCACGACGAGGAGCCGGACAGCGGGGTGGCCTTGTAGTCGCCCGCGCCCTTGTCCGAGCCGCCCGACGAGGTCGCGGCCAGGGCAAGGACCCGCGGAGCGGAGTCGACCGCGTCCAGGCGGCCGGTGACGGTCTGCTCCCCGACATCGTTCTGAGACGGGACCGGCGTGGTCTCACGACACTCGGCCTTGCCCGGTGTCGTCAGCGCGCAAGCAGGCAGAGACACCAGCCCGAGGCGGGTGGCCCAGGCACCGCCGATCGCGGAGCCGAAGGAGCTGTAGTCGATCTGCACCTCGGCCGCACCCGGCCTCTGGGCTGCCACGGAGAACAGCACGCCGGTGACGCCGGCTGCACGCGTCGCCTTCTGGTCGAGCACCTTCACCGTGGACATGCCGGACGCCGGGCGCTGCACCAGCCGGGCCGGCCCAGCGCCCTCGGCGCCGCGCACCTCCACCAGCGTGCCGCTCGCGGGAGCGGATGAGGCATCCAGCCGGTCGGTGAGTGTCTGTGCCTTCGGCCAAGTGCTGCGTGCGCGTTCGCGTTCGGCAGCGGCGGCCAGCGCGCGGTTGGCTGCTCGCTCCCGGCTGACCTTGGCGCGTTCCTTCTGGGCTCCTGGCTCCGTGACCTCGTACACCTTCACGGGTGCGGACCGCGGAACCTCGGGACGTCCCGGGAACTCAGCGGCTTGCGCCAAGGGCACCAGCGGCGTGGGTATCGACAATGCGAAAGCGAGCGTGCCGATTACGGCACCTTGGCGTCTGCGTAGACGCACACGTCTGGACACGACGGAAATACTCCTTGTGATCATTCGATCGAGCGGATGGGAGACGCGGAAGTGTGTGCCCGGAGTGGGGCAGCGCCGGGCGAGCCGAAGAAGAGTCCCCGCTCCTGCCCCCCAAGGCGGTAAAAAACGGCCCTTTGTGTATCCCCCCTCCCCAAACAGTCTTCCCCTTGTGCGTGTTTTCCGTAAGCC